>CAISKJ010001397.1 GCA_903885885.1 uncultured delta proteobacterium | reverse complement strand
TGCGCAGGCCCGAGGCGCCTCCAAGCACGGACACGTCGACGAGGGCGACGCGCGCCGCGCTCACGTCGAGGGCGACGCCGGCGGTGGCGTCGCGCGGGAGCGTGAAGCCGACGGACTCGACGGTGACCTGCGTGGCGGCGCCGGTGATGCTCCAGCCCGTCGCGCCCGCGAGCCGCGTCGCGGCGGCGCCTGCCCCGCGCACGCGCCAGGTGCCTGCGAGGGTGAGCGCCTCGAGCGGGTGCTCGCCGCGCGAGAGCGCGAGGGTGCCGCCGTCGTGCGCGGCGAGGGCGCTGGCGACGCGGTCGTAGGGGCGCGCGAGGCTCCCGTCGCCGCCGGGCGCAGCGCCCGTGAGCACGTGGTAGACGGGCCCCGCGAGGTCGTCGACGGCGGGCCACAGGGGCGCGTCCGCGGTGACCGCGGGACCGAGGGCCACGCACGCGAAGCCGTCGAGCGCCTCGCCGGTGCGCAGCGCGTCGCGGCCGTCGGGGCACGGCGGGAGGGCGCGTGTGGTGCTGCGCGCGATCGGCGCGAGCGCGCCGGCCGACTGGGGGCCTACGTCGGCGCCGAGGGGCTCGCTGGGGGCGCAGCCGACGACGACGAGGAGCGTGAGTGCAAGCGAGGGGCTTCGCATGGGCATCAGTTGGGGGCGGTGACGAAGAAGAGCGAGGGGAGCGCGTCGGTGACGCAGGGCGCGTCGACGCCGTTGCCGGCGACGCGCACCGCGTCGAGGGTGAGGGCGGCGCTCGCGGCGCTGCGGCTGCGCGCGAGGGCGCAGCCCGAGAAGCCCGTGATGATTCCGCGGCGGAGCGCGAGGGCGCCGAAGGAGACGGCCCCCAGCTCGCCGCGCGGGGCGCCGTCGAGGGTGAGCCCGTCGACCTCGACGGCGGTGTCGGCGCCCGCGTAGAGGCCGAAGGCGACGACGTCGTCGGCGAGGCGGGGGCGCTGCGTGGTGGCCGTGGTGACGGCCCAGCGCTCGGGGCCGCGCACGTAGAGGTCGCGCACGGTGGCGGCCGCGGGCTCGTCGAGGGAGGGGCCCAGCGACGCGCGGAGCAGCGGCACCAGCGAGGCGGGGATCTGCATGTTGTCGACGAAGCTCGCGAGGAGCAGGTCGGTGGAGAAGCCCGTGGTGGTGGCGCTGAGGCCCACGCCGTGCGCGCCCTGCACCGCGACGCGCGTGCCGTCGAAGCGCGTCGTGGCCGCGAGGAAGAGGCCCGCCGCGGGGTTGGCGCGGTCCGACGGGTGCGTGTCGCGCACGACGAGGTCGCTCACGGTGACGCGGGCGCTGAGGTTGGGCGGGCCGCCGAAGGTGCGCTCGGCGTCGGGGACGAGGGCGACGATGCGCGGCGGCAGCCCGACGGCGAGGAGGCCCATGGCGGTCGCGTCGCGCACCACCACGCGGCGCCCGGTGAACGCGGCCCCGAACGCTGCGATGCCGATGCCGCCGCGGCCGCGGATGTCGGGCGCGACGCCGTCGACGAGGGTGTCGCCGAGGTCGACGACGGCGTCTTGCGAGGCGCTCACCCCGACGTTGGCGCTGCGACGGAGGAGCGCGCGGCGCACACGCACGCGGGCGTGCTCGTCGACGTAGAGGGCCTCGCCGCCGCCGCGCCCGAGGAGCGGCGCGACGCCCGCCACGACGACGTCTTCGAGGTCGGCCACGGTGTGGAGCTTGCGCACGCGGAAGGCGTTGTTGGTGACGTCGCGCACGAGGATGTGGCGCCCCACGAGGCGCCCCCCGTAGTCGACGCCGATGGCCTTGTGCTCGGTGAGCGACTGCGTCGACGACGAGAGCGCGTGCACGCTGAGAAACGTCGCCTCGGCCTCGCCGCTCACCACGACGCCGCCCTGCACGCCGTCGTACACGGCCACCTCGCGGAGCGTCGCGCGGCTGCCCGCGTCGGTGGAGATCCCGCGCCACGAGAAGTGACGCACCACCATCTGCGCGAGGGTCGCCTCGGCGCGCTCGCCCACGACGATACCCTGCTGCGCGTTGGCGTCGAGGTGCGTGCGCTCCATCACGAGGTGGGCGCCGTCGAGCGCGGCCACGGCGGCGGCGCGCGTGTCGGTGGTGCCCTCGAGGTAGCTGTCGCGCACGACGAGGCGCGCCCCGCTGCGCGCGTCGAGGGTGGCCTCGTGCGAGGGGAGCATGTGCACGCGCGTGAGCGAGAGCGACGCGCCGTCGCGCACGGCGACCCCCACGTCGGCGCTGGCGAGCGTGAGGTCGCGCAGGTCGAGGGGGGCGTCGGGGCGCGCCACGTCGAGCAGGGCGTGGGGGCTCGCGCGGCGCACGAGCGACACCTGCGCCGCGCAAACGCCTACGAGGTGCAGCGCGCGCGTCACGTCGCTGTCGATCTCGTAGCGCCCCGCGCCGAGGAGGAACCACCGCGCCGCGGGCTCGGCCTCGAGCGCCTCGAGCAGCGTGCCGTAGGGGGCCTCGGCGGTGCCGTCGGGGCGTCGATCGGCGCCCGCTTGCACGTACACCACGCGCGCGCCGGCGGCCTCGGCGGGGGGCGCGGCGAAGGCCTCGGCGCAGCGGTCGACGCCGGTGCCCGTGCAGGTGCCGTCGGGCAGCGGACGCGCGCCGACGGGGCAATCGCTCCGGAGCGTCGGGGCGCAGGCGCCCTCGGGTGTTGTCGCCCACCCGGCGGGGCACGACCCGGGGCGCGCCGACCAGGCCCCTCCGACGCTCCCGTCGGACTGGAGGTAGAGCCCGACGCTCTCTTCTCCGTCGGGGTCTCGCACGGGGCGCGGTGCGCGCACGCCCACGCAGCCGCCGCCCTCGGCGCCGTCGCCCGACGCGCACACGAGCAC
>CAISKJ010001396.1 GCA_903885885.1 uncultured delta proteobacterium | reverse complement strand
TGCTGGTCTCGCAAGGCTACAGCCTCCAGAGCAGGCGCAAGACGATGGAAGGCGGCGATCACCCCGATCGCGACGAGCAGTTCCAGCACATCGCTTCGCAAACCGTGGCGTTCCAGGCCTCCGGGCAGCCGGTGATCTCGGTCGACTGCAAGAAGAAGGTGCTGGTCGGGGAGTTCTCGAACAGCGGGCAGGAGTGGCAGCCGAAGGGCCACCCCGCCGCGGTCAACGTCTACAACTTCGTCAGCGACGCGCTCTTCAAGGCGATCCCATACGGGGTCTACGACGTGACCCACAACGAGGGCTGGGTCACGGTCGGGATCGACCACGACACGGCCGAGTTCGCGGTGAGCACGATCCGGCAGTGGTGGCAGCGCATGGGGCGGTCGCGCTACCGCGAGGCGACGCGCCTGTACGTCACGGCCGACGGGGGTGGCAGCAACAGCGCCCGGAGCCGACTCTGGAAGCAGGAGTTGCAGCGTCTGGCCGACGACACCGGCCTGTCGATCCACGTCAGCCATCTGCCGCCGGGCACCAGCAAGTGGAACAAGATCGAGCATCGGCTCTTCAGCCAGATCACCACGAACTGGCGGGGAAAGCCGCTGGTCACGCTGGAGACGGTGGTGGGACTGATCGGCGCCACGACGACGCAGACCGGGCTGAAGGTGCGCGCGGTCGCAAACACGAAGTCCTACGCCCTCGGCAGGAAGGTCACCCATCCCGAGATGGCAGCGTTGAAGATCGAGAAGGACGACTTCCATGGAGAGTGGAACTACAAAATCAGATCGAGACCGAAGCAGAGGCGAAGGTCAGGCCGTTAATTTTGCGGAGCCTCCCAACTCCATCGCGAGCGCATCCGCAAGCGATTGCCCACTGTCTACATTCGCACACACCGGCAATGCTCGGCGACCTCTCCCGAGTTCTTCGCACGTCGCCGCGTCCTCCGCTCATCCCCTCTCGTCCTCTACGCCCGTCGCGCCTACGCCTCCCCGAAGTTCCACGCCGCTGAGAGCTCGGCGTCGCACAGCGCGCAGCGGTACCACGCCTCTTTCACCAGGTTGCGTTCGCCGCACGCGGTACACCGCCGAAATCGCACCGCGACGGTGAACGCCGACGGCCCCTGCAGGCCCGCCCGATCGAGCGCCTCGCGCACGCTCTCCCAGCACGCCTCGTCGGGGCAGTACCCGGTGGAGTTGTTGGTCACCTCGATCACCGCACCACACGCATCGAAGCAAACCTCGCCCGCCGCGCGCACCGCCGCACCGCCCGCGCAGGCCACGTGCTCCGACCGTCGCGGCGCCACCACGAGCCGGCCCGCCGCATCGACGACGTAGGTCGCCCAGCCGCCCTCGCGCGTCACCTCGCTCCTCGGCCCGCGCATCCACGCGAGAAGCGCGTCGCGGTCGCCGATGGGCGTGCCTCCGGGCGCTCCGAGCGAGCGCGCTCGCACCTCGGCCGGACCGACGTACGCGTAGAGCGTCACCACCCCGCCGGCCTCTTCATGCCCGCCCACGCGTCATCGCCCTCGCGCTACATCCGTCGGTGCTTGAGCGACGGCAGCGTCGCGCGAATCGACTCGGTGCGCGCGGGACGCACCTCGGCCATCGCGAGGCCCTCGCCGTCGCCGCACTCGGCGAGCACCGTGCCCCACGGGTCGATCACCATCGCGTGGCCGTAGGTGGTGCGCCCTCCCCCGTGCGCGCCCCACTGTGCGGCGGCGATCACGTGGCACTGCGACTCGATCGCCCGCGCGCGCAGCAGCACGTGCCAGTGGTCGCGCCCCGTCGTCACCGTGAAGGCCGCGGGCACCGTGAGCACCGTCGCGCCCTCGTCGACAAGCTTTCGGTACAGCTCGGGAAAGCGCACGTCGTAGCAGATGCTCATGCCCGTGCGGCCCGCGGGCGTGTCGACCACCACCACGCCCGCGCCCGGCGCCACCGAGCGCGACTCGGTGAGCACCGTGCCATCGGCGAGCGCCACGTCGAAGAGGTGAACCTTGCGATAGCGCGCCGCGAAGGCCCCCGTCGGGCTCACGCACACCGAGGCGTTGTACACGCGCGCCCCGTCAGCGCGCTCGGGAACGCCGCCCCAGATCACCCACGCCCCCGTCTCGCGCGAGAGCTCGCTCGCGAAGCGACCGATGGGGCCGTCGGGCGCGTCGCCGGGGTCGAAGCGCTCGGCGTGCGAGAGCTTCGCCTCCTCGCTCCCCATGAAGGCCACGTTCTCGGGGAGCACCACCAGCGACGCCCCACGCTTCACCGCGGTGCGCACGAGCTCGGCGGCGCGCGCGAGGTTCTGCGACACGTCGTCGCGCGAGGTCATCTGCACGGCGGCTACGAGCACGGGGTCTTGTTGCATGGTCAGGGGGGTCCTTCGTCGCGGGGTCGTTCGGGCACGAAGAGGTTGACGCCGCGCCGCAGCGCCGCGCGCACCGCGGGGAGCTCGCGCCCCGTGAGCATCGCCACGGTCACGGCCACCCAGGGCTTCGGGAGCTCGGTCGCGCGCTGCGTGCCGTTGCGCATCGTCACCTCGACGTCGCAGCCGCG
>CAISKJ010001395.1 GCA_903885885.1 uncultured delta proteobacterium | reverse complement strand
TGCTCGGCACGTGGGTGTGGTGCCTCCACGTCGACAACCCCGAGCGCGGCGCCGTCGACACGCTCAAGGCGAGCTTCGACCTCGTGCGCGCGCACCTCGTCGAGACGCTCGTGGTGTGGGGCGTGGGCCTCGCGCTCGGCACGCTGCTCACGGTCACCGTGGTGGGCCCCGTGGCGGCGCTCGCGTACACCACGGTGGTCACCGCGCTGCTCTACCGCCGCTGGTCGTTCTGACCCATCGCCCTCAGCGACGGGTGAGCACCTCGGTGCCCGAGTTCGGGTTGCCGGGGATCACCCAGCGCCCGAGCCACGTTCCGTCGGGGCGGAGCACGTAGGCCGCGATGGCGGGGCCCACGGGGGCGCGGTTCGTGTAGGCCACCGAGAACACGTTGTTCACCCAGATGCCGCGGCCCTGCACGCGCGTGTTGCCGAAGGTCCACACGACCTCGAAGCTGTCGCCCGTGGGGGTGACGGTCATCACGGCGGTGTAGGCCGGCGGGCCGCCGCTCGCGCCGGGGTTGCGCCCCGCCACCGCGAAGTTGCCCACGGGCTGCGCGACCGCGTTCGCCGACATCGAGAGCACTGCGAAGGTCACCAGAAGAAATGTGCGCATGGCGCTCCTGAGCCCGTCGAACGCTCTGCGCACCCCCACCGGGCCCATCCCGCGTGTGCACGCCGTCGACGGAGCACGGGGGGAGGGGACCGCCGTCCGCGCTGGCTGTCAACACGTCGCGTACGAAGCGGTGGGCCACTACGGCGCCGCCGTGTTCCGGTTGTCGCTCGATGGCGGGGACCCCTACCTGCCGACGATCTGGGCGGAGCATGGTACCGGCGGCGGCCGCGCGCCCCGCGCGAAGCCCGCGCGAAGCCCGCGCGAAGCCCGCGCCGAGCCCGCGCGCAAACGCCGTTCTGCGCGCGATGGTGGTGTGATATCGACACGCAATGGGTACTCCGATGCGATGGGCGCCTTCGCTGGCGCTGCTGGCCTCGTCTCTTGTTGCGTGTGGTCAGTCGATCGTGTCGTCCGACGCGGCGCCTGCGCAGGGCGACGCCGCCGATGTGGCCGACGCGTCGGCTCCGCTCGACGTCGTCGATGTGCCCGCCGCACGCGACGCTGCCGATGTCACCGACGCCACCAGCGCGACGGACGTCACCGGCGTCACCGATGTCGCCGACGTGAGCGACGCCACGGACGCCGCGTCTCCGCCCGTGGAGGTGTGCAACGGCATCGACGACAACCGCGACGGCATGGTCGACAACCTGACGCCCACGGCGTGCATGGTGGGCCCCTGCGCCGCCGGAATGACCGCCTGTCGCGCGGGCATCACCGCGGGCTCCCTCGAGCCGCCGACGTGCGTGGGGGGCATTCCTGCGCCTGCGACGACCGTGTGTCGCCCCTCGGCGGGCCCCTGCGACCGCGCCGAGAACTGCACCGGCACCAGCGACGCCTGCCCCGCCGACGCCGTCAACGCCGCAGGCACCGTGTGTCGCGCCGCCGTCGGCGTGTGCGACCGCGCCGAGACGTGCAGCGGCACCACGGCGGTGTGCCCCTCCAACGAGTTCACCCCCGCGGGAACCGCGTGCGGAACGAGCGGCGCCGTGTGCGACGCGGCGGGCAACTGCGGCGGGTGCTCGGCGGGGCAGAGCCTCTGCGGCGGCCAGTGCATGGCGGTCACCGGGGCGTGCATGGCGGGCGTCGGGGCCTGCGCCCGCAGCGGCTCGCTGGCGTGCGCGTCGGGCGGCGCGCCCGAGGTGGCCCACGGCGTTCGCAACACCTACGCGCGACTGCGCGACGGCACCGTGCGCGCGTGGGGCCAGAACAGCTTCGGCCAGCTCGGCAACGGCACCACCATCCCCGCGTTCATGGTGGTCACCGAGGCGGTCGCCGTGGCGGGGCTCACCACCGTGACGCAGATCGCGGCCGGGTTTTATCACGTGTGTGCGCTGCTCGCCGACGGCACCGTGCGCTGCTGGGGGCAGAACGGGTACGGCCAGGTCGGCTCGGGCACCGCAGAGTCGCCCCGCACGACGCCCGTCGCGGTGACGTCGCTCACCGACGTGACCGCGGTGCGGTGCGGCAACGAGTTCACGTGCGCCCTGCGGCGCGACCGCACCGTCTGGTGCTGGGGTAGAAACCAGGCGGGCCAGCTCGGTGACGGCACCATGACCAACCGCATGGCGCCCGTGCAGGTGATGGGCGTCACCGACGCGGTGGCGCTCTCCGTGGGCAGCGCGCACGCGTGCGTCGTGCGGCCCGATCGCACCGTGCAGTGCTGGGGCGCGAACGCCCGCGGGCAGCTCGGCGACGGCACCACGACCAACCGCGCGACCCCGGTGGCCGCCGCGGGCCTCACCGACGTGGCGCAGGTCGCCGCGGGCGGAGCGCACTCCTGCGCGCTCATCACGGGAGGCGCGGTGCGCTGCTGGGGCGACAACTCCGCCGGGCAGCTCGGCGAGGGGACCATGATCGCGCGCACGGGCTTCATCGCGGTGACGGGCATCACCGCCGCGACGCAGCTCATGGCGGCCGCCGGACACAGCTGCGTGATCCTGCCCGACCGCACGCTGCGCTGCTGGGGCAACAACAACCTCGGGCAGCTCGGCGACGGCGGCACGGCCCTCTCGCTGACGCGGCCCGCGGCGGTGGTGGGCATCACGAGCGCGACGCGGGTGAGCGCCTTCGACGAGACCACCTGCGCGATCCTCGACGATGAGACCGTGCGCTGCTGGGGCAACAACATCACCGGCGAGCTCGGCATCGGGACCACCAACACCCTGCGCAACCCACCCACGCGCGTGACGGTGATCACCGCCGCGGTGTGCAGCGCGACGCCGGGCGCGCCCGTGACCGAGACCTGCAACCGCGTCGACGACGACTGCGACGGCATGACCGACGAGGGCTGCCCCTAAGG
>CAISKJ010001394.1 GCA_903885885.1 uncultured delta proteobacterium | reverse complement strand
CGCTGCTCCGCTGGCCCCCATCCAGACAGGTGTTCAGTGTGCCTCGCCATGCGGATGGGCCGGCCGCTCTGCTGGCCCCGGTCCCAAAAAAGTGGCCCTATTTTTCCTATCCGCGAGCCCATGTTGGTCTTGATGGTGACGACGGGGTTCGACGTCGTTTTGGGTGGTGGGGTGGGGTTCCTGGGGGTGGGGCTCGGGGCAGCGGGAGGGGTGGTGGGCGACTGCGCGGCGGCGAGCGCGGCGACGACTGCGAGTGCAAGCATGGGCCGACGCGACGAGGCACCGGCCGCGCGCGCTACCTCGCACCGGGCGCTCGTTCGGAGACCGCCGCGCTCCTGCAGCGACATCGGCGTCACACGGACGGCGGTGGCAGCAGCCGCGCGCGAATGCGATACGCCTCGATGTAGATGAAGCTCGCTGGCAGCACCACCATGGGAGTGTTGACTTTACTGCCGTCGACGAAGGTGCCGTTGGCGGACCTGCGGTCGACGACGTAGAGCACGCCTGCGCTCACGCGCAACGTGGCGTGCATCCTCGCAACGCCGCCGCGGCTGAGCTGCACCTCGTTGGCAGACGTGCGCCCGAAGCTCACGTCGCCGAGAAACGTGGCCGTCGAGGCTTCGAACGTGTCCGATGAAATTCGTAAGGCCACCTCGACCTCGATGCGCGGCGGCACGTCGGCCCCCGGGTTTGCGATGACCACGTCGACCGTGTTGCGGAACGTCGCCACCGGCGTGGTCGCGGGCACCGTCACGCTCCGATTGGGCTGCTGCGGCGGCGGCGGCCGTGCCTCCTCCTCCATGGTCGCGGCCGCGCGGGCGAGCGCGTCCGCGGCCACCGGCGTGAAGTGTGGTTTCAGCTCGCCACAGCGCGCGATGCCCTCCGCGCCGAGCGCGTCGTCGACGGCGAGCCAACGCGCGCGCCACGCATCGCGAACCTCAGCGATCGTGGCGTTGTCGAACGTCGACGCGCACCACGCCTCGATGGCGAAGAGGGAGCGCGCCTGCAACTCGCCGCGCTCCCGCTGCACGACCTCGGCGGGCACGTGGCTCTCCCATCCGGCGATGCTGCCGCGGCGCATGACGTGCTCGATGCGCGGCTCGGGCGTGCCGTGAAAGAGCTGGAGCCTGCGGAGGTCCGTCTCTCCCTTCAGCACCCGCTCCTCGCAGGCCACCTCGGCCCAGCCGACGCTCTGTGGCTCCGGCGCGAGCCCGCGGGTGCCGAGCAGCGCGCGCAGGCGTTGGCGGCGCACGCCCTTCCACTCGGCGAGCTCGCGCCACGTCCACTGCGCGAGGGGCCTCTCGCGCATGAGGTGCAAGCGCGCGACGGCTTCGGGGGCGTCGCGCGCGGGGTCGACGTCGCTCCAGTCGCGCTCGGAGAAGTCGCGATCCTCGTCGGCGAGCCGGTCAAGTAGCTGCCGCGCCCCTCCGCGCGCGAAGTCGGCGCGGGCGTTCATCCGCTGGCGCTCCTTCTGCTCGGCCTGCAGCACGACGTCCATCCACGAGCCCTCCGGCGGCGCGTCGAGCGAGGGCAGCGCTCGCGCGCGCTCGCGCGCGTCCCACCACGCGCGCTGCGCATCGGGGAACACGTCGGCGAGCAACCCCGGCAGGGGGACGTCGAGCGCGGCCCACGCGTCGAGCTCGCGATCGACGTGGGTGAGAGACAACCCCAGCCCGCGCGCGACGCCGCGCGCGTGCGCCTCGAAGTGGCCCACCGAAGCGTCGCGGGCGTCGTGGTAGGCGTCGCGCATGCTCGAGTCGGGCCAGCCGTTCGGCGGCAGGCCGCGCCCGACCTGCACCTCGATGGCGACGGTGCCGTCGAAGCCGAGGCGGATCTGCTCCGCGCGCGGGACCGCCCAGCCGTCGTGCGTGAAGCGAAAGCGAAAATCGAGCGCGCGTCCCAGCACGAGCTGGTGCACGCTCTCGTGCAGCTCCCGCGCAGGGACACGCGCAAGGAGCTCGGCGAAGGTCGGGCCCACGACGTGCTCACACGCGATCCAGCTCTTGTCGCTCGCCCACGCGAGCTTGCGCGGCCCGGGCACGCCGAGCCCGAACGGCGCGCCGCGCCCTCCCTCGAGACCGCGCAGCACGCGGGCGAAACAGCCGTGCCGCGCTGACCACCACGTCGGCCCAAAGGGCGTGTCGAGCGCGCGAAACCACCCGAAGTCCGCCCCGCTCGTCGCCGTCGTCACCATCGCGCAACGCTAACATCATCGCTACGGCGGGCGCCTGCGCGGGCGCCTGCGCGGGCGACGACGAACCGGCTAATCTCCGGTGAAGAGGTCCCCCGATGCCCACGCGCCTCCCCCTGGTCTCGACCACGCTGCCCAAGACGCCCCCGACGCCTTCGAGGGTACCCTTCGGGCCCCGGCGGTCCTGCGCCCGATGGCCTGAAGGAGCCGGTTTCGGGCGGTTCCGCGGACCGTCAGCGTGAACAAAGGAGCAGTTTTGCCGGGGGTGCTTCGACGCCTTCCCTTGAAAAGGGGCCCTATTCTTCCT
>CAISKJ010001393.1 GCA_903885885.1 uncultured delta proteobacterium | reverse complement strand
GTCGACCTCATCGTCGGCACCGACGCGACCGACGCCCCCTCCGACGACGCCGACGCGGCCCTCTCGCTCAACGAGCGCACCGCGAAGATGTTCGCCGACCGTCAGCTCCTGGTGATGCAGCTCAAGGTCTTCGTAGGCCTCGGCGCCTTCCCGCAGGAAAAGCTCACGGCCATTCTCGAAGGCAGCGGCCCCATCGACAGCGCGCGCGACGTGCTCACCTCCGACGCGGCGCTCGACGGCGAGAAGCTCACAGGCCGCCACCCCTTCACGCCGCAGTGGCGCGCCGCCGCCACGAAGCGCGCGCGTCGTCTCCTCGCCGAGCTCTCGCCCGACAACGCGCCCGTCGAGACGCCCGCGCGCAGCCCTGCGTCGATCGAGCGCGACGCGTTCTGGGCGCTCCTCGTCGCCGCCCACGCCGAGCTCCGCAAGATCGGCATGGTGCTCTTCGGCGAGCGCGACCTCGACGCGAAGGTGCCGCCGCTCCAGTCGCGCACGGCGTCGCGCGCCACGCCGAAGACGCCCGGCGACCCGAAGTAGCCCGGCGCCTCACCCCTCCGCATTCCCCAAATTCTCGTTGAGGGCGGTGCAAGGTCCAACTGCCGCTGACTGGCGGCCATCTCGGAGCGCCCCGTCACTCCGGCTCGTCGCCCCGATCACAGCACGCGCGCGTGAGCGCGCTCTGCCGCAGAGCGTTGCGCGCTGGGGGTTGCGGTCGATGCGCCTGGAGGGGGAGTGCCCCGTTTCGTTTCGCGGTCCGCGTGTGCCCCTCCTCCGTGTCGCACGTGTCGGCGAGCGCACAGCGCGCGGCGAGCGCCCGACGGCAGAACACTCACGCGCGCATGCTGTGATCGGGGCGACGAGCCGGAGTGACGGGGCACTGCGAGCGAACGCAAAACTGAACGTTTCGACGAGCGTGGCGCCCGAAACAAATTTGGGGAATGATGAGGCCTCCCCCGCTTACGGCACGATCACGGGCCAGTCGGTCATCGCCATCGGCGTGCCCGTCGCGGCCGCCACGCTGAGCAGCCACCCCACCGGCGCGCGCACCTCGGAGCGCGACAGCACCTGCGCCATCAGCGACGGCGGCTGCGTGGTGTCGTCGGCGAGCAGCCGCGCCACCGTCTGCACCAGCCCCCCCGACTCACCGGGAAGCTCCACGAGCTCGTAGTCTTCGCCCAGGTCGCCCAGCACGCGCGCGCGCTCCAGCGCGGTCATGAGCCCGCCCGTGCGATCGACGAGGCCCGCCTCGACGGCGCGCGTCCCGCTCCACACGCGACCTTCGCCCACGGCGTCGATGGCCGTCGCGTCGCGGTGCCTCCCCGCGGCGACGCGTGACACGAAGAGGTTGTAGAACTCGCCGATCTTGCCCGCGAGAAACACCCGTTCCTCGGGGCGATAGGGGCGAAAAATGCTCTCCATGTCGGCGCGCTCGCCGCGGCGCGAGAGCTCGACGTGCACGTCGAGGCGACCGAGCAATGAGGCGATGTCGGCCTTGCCGTAGAAGATCCCGATGGAGCCCGTGAGGCACGACGGGTCGGCGATGATCTCGCGCGCGCCCGCGGCCACGTAGTACCCGCCCGACGCGGCGATGCGCGAGAACGACGCCACCACCGGCTTGCGCCGCGCGGCCTGCGCCACGGCGCGCCAGATGAGGTCGCTCGCGAGCGCGCTGCCGCCAGGCGAGTCGACGCGCAGCACAATGGCCCCCACGCGCGGATCGGCCGCGGCCACGCGAAGCGCCTCGATCACCGTGCGATCGCCCGAGCGGTGCATCCCCACGAGCGGAACGTCGCTGCTCTCGCCCTCCATGATGTCGCCGTCGACGAGCACCACCGCGATGGAGCGCCCGCTGCTCCACCGCCGCGACCGCACCGGAACATAGTCTTCGTAGTCGATCCCCGCGGCGCCCACGGAGGCGGCGAGCGCGCGCTCGCTGGCGTCGAGGCCCGCCACGTTGTCGACCATGCGCCGCGCCCGCGCCTCGCGCGCGGTGTAGGGGCCGCCCGTGATGATCGTGCGCGCCTCTTCGGGCGTCACCTCGCGGCTCTGCGCCACGCCCGCCACGAGGTTGGCGAGCGAGTCGTCGAGGATGCGCTCCTCCTGCTCGCGCGCCGGCCCCGTGCTCCCCTCGCGGGTAAACTGCTCGGGCGCGCTCTTCCAGTCGCCGATGCGCACGAAGTCGGTGCGAACGCCGAGGTTCCACAGCGCGGGGCCGAGGTAGTAGCGCGCCGTGCGCAGCCCCGCGATGCGAACGCCGCCCGCGGGGTCGACGGTCACGCGATCGACGCCGGCGCACGCGTACCACGTGCTCGCCGTCGCCTCGGTGAGGTGGCACGCCACGCGAATCCCTCTACGCTGAAGGCGCTTGAAGGCCTCGCGCAGCTCCTCGGCGTGCGCGAGCCCGCCCACCTCGTCGCGCGGCGCGAAGAGCACCGCGCGCACCGCGGGGTCGCGGCGCAACCGCTCGAGGCGCCACAACAGCCGCACCATCGAGCGCGCGCCCGGCGCATCGTCCATGGGCACCGTCACCGACACCGCGCCGTCGGGAACGCCCACCGGGCTCCGATCGCCGTCCCACCCCACCGAGGCCACATAACCCGCCGCGTCGCCGTCGCCCGCGAAGCCGCCGACGCCCGCGCGCGCCCGGCCCCACACCACGTCGAGCCCCGCGCCCGCGCGCCAGTCGTTGCGATCGAAGTCGTAGGCGCCCTCCGCGCGCAGATAGCCCACGTACGGAATCGCCACGCGGGCCACCGCGCGCGCCCCGATGTCACCGCCCCACGGCACCACCACATCGGCGCCCAGCGTGAGGGCGTCGGTGCCCGTCGGGCGCAGCGCGAGGCCGCCCACGAGCACGCGGTCGAGTCCGTGTGCAGCACTGCGAGGGCCCACCGCGCCGCGCATCACCGCGCCCGCCATCACGTACGCCGACGGTCGCCACAGGGCGCCCACGTCGAGGGCCGAGCTGCTCTCGACGGCGTCGCTGCCGCCCGCGAAGAGGCGCCATCGAAGGCCCACGAGCAGCGAGCGCTGAATCGCGTACGAGAGGCCCACCTCGGCGGTGCCGTACGCGCCCGCGGAGACGTCGTTCACGAGGGGGCGCACCCACGACGCGCCGAGCGACACGGCGAAGCCCAGCGGCAGCGGCGTCGACCACGTGAGGCTCTCGCCGCGCAGCGCGGTCGTGCGCGCGCCCACGTCGTTCACGTGCGTGAGGCGCAGCGAACTCGCGCGGCCCACGGCGAGGCCCGCAGGGTTCACCCGCGCGGCCTCGGCGCCCATCACCGAGGCCGACGACACGCCCGGCATCGAGAGCTCGTCGCGGAGCCCCTGCGCCGCAGCGCGCCTGGAGACCGCAGCGTTTGCGACGAGCGCTGCGCAGACGAAGACACATCGGCGAAGGGTCATGAAGGTGCGCGCACGGTACACCGTCGGGTGTCTCGCTTGCGACGCTTCCGGTACGGCGGAGGGGTGCGTATGATCCGCCCCCCTATGCGTCGCACCGGGCTACCGACCGCAGTGTTCACCGCCTCGCTCCTCGCGTGGGCGTCGTCGGCCCCGGCGCAGACCGCCGCGCCGCAGTCCCCCGCGCCGCAGGGCCCCGCGCCGCAGAGCGACGCCGACCCCGAGCCCGTCACCACGCCGGCCGCGCGCACCGCCACGCCGCGGCCAGGCGCGTCGAGCCGCGAGCAGGCCGTTGTGCGCTACGAGCGCGGCCGCGCCCTCTACGCCGCCGGGCGCTACCGCGAGGCGGTGGTCGAGCTCGAGCGCGCGTACACCCTCGACCCCTCGGGCACCAACCTGCTCTTGAACCTCGGCATGGTGCTCGAGCGCATGGGGCACATCGACGACGCGATCGTGGCGTACACGCGCCACCTCGCCACGGCCACCGACGAGGCCGAGCGCGCCCGCACGCAGCGCATCCTCACGCGCCTCCGCGGCGCGCGCGTCGAGCTCGCGATCATCTCGCGGCGCCGGGGCCGGGCCGACGGGCTCTTCTGGGGCGTCGCGGGCGGGGCCCTCGCGGGCACGGCCATCGGCGTGGCCATGTTCGCCACGCAGCGTCCGGGCACCAACGACACCACCGCCCCCATGATCTTCACCGTCACCGGCGCCTCGCTCGGCGTGCTCGCCACGGTGCTCTATTTCGCGCGCGAGGCGCCCGAGCGGCAGAGCCTCTTCGTGCACGCGGGGTTCGCGCCGGGCGCCGCGGCGGTGGGTGTGGCAGGTAGGTTCTGATGCCTCCGTCCACCCGCCTGCTCGCGCTCGACCTCGACGGCACCGTCTACCGCGCCGACGGCACCATCTCGCAGTGGGACCTCGACGCGGTCTCGCGCGCGAGAGACCACGGCATCGCCGTCACCATCGCCACGGGGCGCATCGCGCTCGGCGCCATGCCCGCCGCCACGGCCCTCGCCATCACCACGCCCATGGTGTGCGCCGAGGGCGCGGTAATCGTCGACCCCGCGACGGGCGCCGCCCTCGCCACCCGTTCGATGGAGGCGCAGCACATCGAGTGGTTCACCGACACGGCGGGGGCGCACGGGCTCGCGTCGTTCTGGTTCCTCCACGACGAGATCCACGGAGAGGAGAGCGGCCGCGACCACATCGGGTACATCGGC
>CAISKJ010001392.1 GCA_903885885.1 uncultured delta proteobacterium | reverse complement strand
GCAACTGCGCCGTCTCGTGCGCGGCGGGGCTCTCGAACTGCGCGGGCACCTGCCGCGACCTGCAGAGCGACCGCGCCAACTGCGGCTCCTGCGGCAACACCTGCGGCGCCGGTCAGGTGTGTCAAGACGGCGCCTGCGCGGTGTCGTGCGGCGGCGGGCTCAGCAACTGCTCGGGCGTGTGCCGCGACCTGCAGACCGACCGCGCCCACTGCGGCGCGTGCGGCGCGGCCTGCGGCGCGGGCTCGGTGTGCAGCGCGGGCGTGTGCCGCGTGAGCTGCGGCGGCGGACTTACCGACTGCGCGGGCACCTGCCGCGACGTGCAGAGCGACCGCGCCAACTGCGGCGCCTGCGCCAACGCCTGCGCCGCCGGCCAGGTGTGCGTGAGCGGAATGTGTCAGCTCTCGTGCGCCGCGGGCACCACCAACTGCGCGGGCACCTGCCGCGACACGGAGACCGACCGCAACCACTGCGGCGGCTGCGGCGTGGTCTGCGCCGCGGGCCAGGTGTGCTCCGCGGGCACCTGCCAGGTGAGCTGCGGCGGCGGCCTCACGGCCTGCACCGGCGTGTGCCGCGACACGCAGAGCGACCGCAACCACTGCGGCGCCTGCGGGCGCGCGTGCCCGAGCGGCCAGGTGTGCTCCACGGGTGACTGCGTGCTCAGCTGCGAGGCCGGCCTCACCAACTGCACGGGCTCGTGCCGCGACACGCGCAACGACCTCTCGCACTGCGGCATGTGCAACAACGCCTGCGCCGCGGGCACCGTGTGCTCCGCGGGCGCGTGCACCGTCTCGTGCGGCGCCGGCCTCACCAACTGTTCGGGCGTCTGCCGCGACATGCAGACCGACAACCTCAACTGCGGCGGCTGCGGCGTGGCCTGCGCCGACGGCACCGCCTGCACGCGCGGCGTCTGCGCCGTCACCTGCGGCACCGGGCTCACGAGCTGCGCGGGCGCCTGCCGCGACACGCGCGTCGACCCCTCGAACTGCGGCGGCTGCGGCACCGTGTGCCCCGCCGGGCGCCTCTGCTCGGGCGGCGCCTGCGTGCTCGCGTGCCCGACGGGCACCACCGCCTGCTCCGGCGGCTGCACCGACGTCACCAGCAGCAACACCAACTGCGGCGCCTGCGGCACCGCGTGCTCCACCGGGCGCGAGTGCGTCGCGAGCGCGTGCGTCGCCGTGTGCCCCACGGGGCAGACGCGCTGCGCGGGCGTGTGCACCGACACGCTCACCAGCAACACGAGCTGCGGCATGTGCGGCAACGCATGCGCCACGGGCCGCATCTGCGTGGCGGGCACGTGCCAGACGGCGGCCGTGAGCTGCCGCGCGTGGCGGGCCGCCAACCCCACCCTCACGAGCGGGATCTACCTCCTCGACACCGACGGAGCGGGCCCCCTCGCCCCCTACAACGCCTACTGCGACATGAGCACGGCCGGCGGCGGCTGGACGCTCGCGGCCGTGTTCTCCAACCGCGACGGCCTCGTGTGGCAGCCCACGGGCACCGCGTGGACGTCGACCTCGACCTTCGGCGACGCCACCACGGTGCTCGGCACCACCGACGCCAAGAGCCGGGCCTTCAACGAGGTGACGGGCACCGAGGTGCTCGTGACGCGCCAGGGCGGCCTCGTCGAGGTGCAGAGCGTGTCGACCTGCTTCGCGAGCCAGACGCTGCTCTCGCTCATGTCGCGCAACTCGACCACGGCCACGAGCTGCGCCGTCTCGTGCAGCACCGTCACCGTCGGCGGGTCGTGGGCGGGCCAGGCCTACCAGGACTCGCTGCTGCGCTTCCGCTGCTGCGACGACGACGGCGGCTGCGTGGCGCGCGACCCCGGCGGCTTCACCATCGACACCGACGACAACAGCTTCATCACCACGATGAACAACGCCAACAACGACTTCAACTTCGGCCTCGGCGCGGGCTACACGGGCAGCTACGCCGACTTCGACTCGTCGACCGACGACAACGGCAACGCCACCGACCTCACGCCCCGCTACCTCTGGATCCGTTGATCCTCACTCGCTAGCGATCGTCGCCCCGTCGGGGTCGTCGGGCCCGGGCTCTTCGAAGGGCTCCTCGACCCCGATGGGCACGTCGACCTCGGCCGCAGACACCGGGCACTGCGCCCGCGTCGCCGTCTGCCACCGGCACGTCACCGCCGCGTGCTCCCGAAGAAAATTCATGTGCTCGTCTTCGGTGCCGCCGAGGTACGCGACGCGAAAGCGCCGCTCGGCGTACCGCGTCGCCTCGCGCCCCACGGTGCGATACACGGCCACCACCTCGCGCTCGCCGCTCGCGGGGTCGGCGCGCGCCATCACCGCGTCGAGCTGACACGGCGCCACGTGGGCCTCGACGGCGCAGCCCTGCGACGGCGCGGCGGGCTCGGCGCCCATCGCGGTGACCAGCGCGCTCACGACCTGAAACGTACGCAGCAGGAGAAGGTGGAGGGGCATGACACCCCGTTCAACGGCGGATGCCCCGCGCCACCTTGAGCTGCGCCGTGGTGATTACTTCACAATGAGGTTCAGAATGCGCCCGGCCTTGTAGATCACCTTCGCGACGCTCTTGCCCTCGAGGTGCTTCGCCACGGCGGGGAGCGCGCGCGCCGCGTCGAGCGCGAGGGCCTCGGGCGCGTCGAGGGGGAGGGCCACGGTGCCCGCGGTCTTGCCGTTCACCTGCACGCCGATGGTCACGGTGTCGTCGACGGCGTAGCGGTCGTCCCACGTGGGCCATGGGACATACGACACGCCGCCGGGGGCCACCGCGTTGCCGAGCCCGCGGGTCCACAGCTCTTCGGCGAGGTGCGGGGCGAAGGGGCCGAAGAGCAGCGCGAGGGGGGTGAGCACCGCGCGGCTGCGGGTGCCGAGGGCGAGCAGGTCGCGCACCGCCACGTGCAGCGCCG
>CAISKJ010001391.1 GCA_903885885.1 uncultured delta proteobacterium | reverse complement strand
CCGACGCGTCGCGCTTCGCCGCCATGGCGGCGGCTTTCATCGAGGCGGTGCGGGTCTGGTTGCGGCCGTTGTGCTTGGCTTCATAGAGGGCCTCGTCGGCGCGCGTGAAGAGGGCCTCGCCCTCCTCGGCGTCGCGCGGAAACTCCGAGATGCCCAGCGAGCACGTGACCGACAGCGGCCCGAGCTCGCTCTGAAACACCTGCCGCTTGAGCTCCTCACGGATGCGCTCGGCGAGCTGAAACGCGCCCTCGGTGTCGGTCTCCTCGCAGACGATCACGAACTCTTCGCCGCCAAAGCGCCCCACGGCGTCGGTCTCGCGGCGGCAACGCCCCAGCACGCCGCCGAGGCCCTTGATCACCACGTCGCCCACCGCGTGGCCGTACGTGTCATTCACGTTCTTGAATTTGTCGATGTCGAGCACGATCACCGACAGCGTGTGCCCGAAGCGGGCCGCGGCGCGCAGGCGCTTGTCGAACTCGGTCTCGAGCGCGCGCTTGTTGAAGTGCCCCGTCATCGGGTCGGTGGTGGCGAGCTCCTCGAGGCGACGCACCGCCGCCGCGTTGGCGAGCGCCACCGAGGCGTGCGCCGCGAGCACGCCGAGCAGCTGCCGCGTGCCCTCGCCGAAGGCCGCGCGACGGTGCGCCGCGAGCGTCAGCGCCCCGAGCACGCTGTCGCGCACCACGAGGGGAAACACCATCACCGAGCTCATCTCGAGCGCCGTCTCGCGCGTGAACACGAACTGCGTCTTCGGGTCGAAGTGCCCGCGGTACGGGAGCGCGTGGCGGGCCTTCACCGCGGCGCAGGTGATCCCCATGTTCTCGCCGAACGCGAGCCCCTCGAGGCCCCGCGGCGCCTCGCCCGACACGTGCCGTACGCGGTGCTCCTCGGTGCGGTGGTCATAGCCTGTCACCACCAGCAGGTCGTGCTCGACGATGGCGCTCGCCGACGTGGCGACGGCCTGCAGCACCTGGTCTTCGGTGAGGGCCTCGCCGAGCGCGCGCGACGCTTCGAAGAGCCGCGAGAGGTCGTCCTTGGCCCGCTCGAGGCGCGCGAACACGCGCTCGTTGTCGATGAGCCGGCGCGCCTGCAGCGCGACGGCCTCGAGGGTGGCCTGGTCGTCTTCGGAGAAGGGAACGTCGTCGACGCGGTCGGCCACCATCACGCCGCGCAGCGTGCCCTGATCGAGCACGGGCACGGCGGCGAAGCACCGTACGTCGTGCGGTCCGCGGTAGTACGTGAGGCCCGGATGATCGGCGCGCAGGTGCGCGAGCAGCACGGGCTTCGCCATCGCGATGGCCGCGCCCATGGCGCCCGACGTGACGGGCAGCGGGCCCTCGTGGAGGTCGGCGTCGTCGGGCGTCACGGCCTCGACGAGGCGGAGGTTCTTGCCCTTCGTGTCGGCCCAGTAGAGGGCGCAGGTGCGCAGCTTCATGGTGCGCTGCGCGAGGTTGAGCAGGCCCACGATGGTGGCGTGAATCTCGTCGAGCGACGAGCGCATGCGGGCCTCGTCGGCCTTCTCGTTGCGCTGCGGCTGGGGCTGCGCGGTGGGCGCCTGGAGTCGAAACGACTGGGCGTCTTCCTTCTGGCGCTTGCGCTCGTCGGCGAGCATCTGCCGCGCGTGGTCGCGCACGCGGGCCACCTCGGCGCGCGTGAGGCCGTGATGCACCAGGCCCGCCGCGATGATGAGCGCCGCGCGCAGCGAGAACGAGAGCACGTCGGCGGAGCCCTCGGCGGCGAAGTGCAGCGCGCCTTCGAGGCCTACGCCGTAGAGCACCGGGAGCCACGCGCGCCGCGGCTCGCCCAGCGAGACGCACACCGCGACGGCGAGCACGGGCAGCGCCGCGAGGGGACCATGAACACCGCCCTTGTACGCCGTGACCGCGCCGGTGAGCGCGAGCAGCGGGAGCGTCGCGAGCGCGTCGAGCGGCTGCGACAGCTCGCCCGTCGATGCGGGTTTCGCCCGGCCACGGTGGCGCGCGGCGACGGCGATCACGCACGCGAGCGCGAACGCGAGGTCGAGGAGGCTGTGGCTGCGCGGCGTGTATCCCCCATGCGCGAGTTGCGCTGCGACGGCCATTGCAGAGGCCGGCGCAGCGCAGGCACGGACCACACGGCGTACGCCACGGAGCAGGGCGACGAGGTCCATTGACTGTGTGCAGCGAGGTATCAGCGATCGCGCGCGGCCGCCAAGAAAGCGGCGCCGTTCAGCGCGCGAGGCGCGAGGGGAGCGCGCTCGCGGGCACCTCGACGACGAGCTCGTCGGGGCGCACCCAGCCGAGCTCCTCGCGGACCGCGCGCTCGCGGGCCCGCGGGTCGGTGGTGAACGCGCCGAACTCCGCGCGGAGCTGAATGAGCTGCCGCGCGAGGCGCACGTTCTCCTGGCGCTGGGCCTCGAGCTGCGCGCGCAGCCGTCGGTGGCGCGCGAGGCCGTCGTCGCCGAACACCATCACGGGCACGGCGACGATCGTCACGGCCAGCACCGCGAGGGGAACGCCGAGAATGAATCGCTCACGAAGCGGTGCCATGGCACGGAGCTATAACGTTCGCCCCCGCGGCCCCGCCAGAAAGCCGCACGCGCGGCGGGCGCTCAGTCGAGCGGGAGCACGGCGACCTCGGTGTCGCGCGGCACGTTGAGCACCGTCGCCACGGCCTCGCTCACGTCGACGTAGCCGTCGGCGGTCACCGCGGTGCGCGCGGGCACGGCGCGGAAATACGGCGCGTCTTTGAGGGCCACAGCGACGAGGCACCGGCGGGCCGTAGGACTCTCGGTGTCGCCCACGCGGAGGCGCGCGCGGGCCGTTCGCTTCACGAGCTCGATCTCGTCGGTGGCGGCGCGAAAGTGCGGCCCGCCGTCGAAGGGGTCGATGCGGTTGCAGTACTGAAACCCGATGCGGCGCAGCATCTTCTCGACGCCGCGCGTCTCGCGGCCCACCTTGCCGATCACGCCCTGCGCCTCCGGCGGGAGAATGGTCGCGTAGATGTCCCCGTTGGGAAACAGCGACTTGATGAACTCCTTGTTGCGCTTCGAGAGCGCGTCGGCCTCGAGGTAGGTCATCTCGGTGAAGCGTCGCCCGAGCGACTCCCACAGGTGGCTGCGCCCGTCGGGCAGGAGCGGCGGCAGGAGCTCGGCGACCACCTCGT
>CAISKJ010001390.1 GCA_903885885.1 uncultured delta proteobacterium | reverse complement strand
TGCAGCAGCAGCCGCAGACGGTGTACGTGCAGCAGCAGCCGCAGTACGTGCAGCAGCCGATGGTTGTGCAGCGCGGCGGGCGCTTTCGCTACGGCGGCGACCTCGGCGGCGGGTGGATGTTCACCGGCGGCGACGGCGGCGGCCTCTCGGGCGCGTCGATCACGGGCTCGCTGCGCCTCGGCTGGCAGCTCAACGACCAGCTCGCGATCTACTACCAGGGCGACCTCCCCATCGGCTTTGCGGGCGGCACCGTCAGCGGCATCGACTACGGCGGCGCGGCCATCGTGCTCGGCAACGGCGTGATGGGCGAGTGGACCTTCGGCGACATTCTCAGCCTCGCCGCGGGCCCCTCCATCGACTACGCCGCCGGCGCGGTCTGCGCGAGCGGCTCGGCGTCGAGCTCCTGCATCGGCTCGTCGGGCGCGTTCTTCGGCTTTCAGGCGCGCGTGAGCGTGTCGCTCGTTTCGCAGTCGATGGGCGAGAACACGCGCCGCAACGGCCTGCGCTTCGGCCTCAGCAGCCACACGAGCGTCATCAGCTCGACGGCGTTCCAGTTCTTCGACCTGCACCTCGGCTACGAGTGGTTCTGAGCCCTCGCCGATAGCCTCTCGCGTGGTCGCCCGAGGGCGGCCGCATCTCCCCGCTCGACGACAGCCGATCACTGGACGTATGTTCCCGCCCCCTCCGACGAGAGAGGGGCCGAGGCTTCGTCTGTGACAGACCGCGCGCGCCCCGCGGGGCATCGCAGCGAAGCCCTCCGCTCGCACCCTCTGCGCCCGCGGGAACAACACCATCATGGAACCTACCCGGCTTCGCAACGCGCGCACGCACAACCTCCGCGGCATCAACCTCGACCTCGTGCCCGGCGAGCTCGTCGCCGTCGCGGGCGTCTCGGGGGCGGGCAAGAGCTCGCTCTGCATCGACACCCTCTACGCCGAGGGTCAGCGCCGCTTCGTCGAGAGCTTCAGCGCCTACGCGCGGCAGTTTCTCGAGCGCCGCGACCGGCCCCCGGTCGACTCGCTCGACCCCGTTCCGCCGGCCATCGCCGTCGACCGCGGCGCCCCCGTGCGCACCTCGCGCTCCACGGTGGGCACCATGACCGAGCTCGCCGACTACCTCCGGCTCCTCTGGGCCCGCGCGAGCACCATCGAATGCGAGGGCTGCGGCCGCGAGGTGCGCCGCGGCACCGTGAACCTCGCCACCGAGGCCGTGCTCTCGCGCACCGAGGGAGCGGGCGCCCGCGTGGTGGTCACCTACCGCGTCGCGACGGACGATCCCGAGCGCTACCTCGGCGTCCGCGAGCGGCTGCTCGAAGAGGGCTACCGCCGGGTGTTCCTCGACGGCGTCACGCGCGACCTCGACGAGGTGGCGCCCTCCGAGGCCATCAAGGGCGGCGGCCTCGACGTGGTGATCGACCGCCTCGTGGCCCGCGACGGCGAGCGCACCCGCGTGGCCGAGGCGCTCGGCACCGCCATGGCCCGCGGGCGCCGCGCCGACGTGCACTTTCCCGACGGGGGCGCCGCGCTGCGCTTCTCGCGCGGCCTCGACTGCGCCTATTGCGACAAGCGATACCCCGAGCCGTCGCCGGCCCTCTTCTCCCATCAATCGCCGCTCGGCGCCTGCGAGGCGTGCAAGGGCTTCGGGCGCATCATCGACATCGATTGGGAAAAGGTCGTCCCCGACGGGGGCCTCACCCTCGACGAGGGCGCCATCAAGCCGTGGACCTCGAAGACCACCGAGTGGGAGCGCAAGAAGCTCGTCGAGTTCTGCAAGAAGCAGAAGATCCCCACCGACAAGCCATGGAAGACGCTCAAAGAAACCGACAGGACGATCATCCTCGAAGGTACCAAGGGCTTCGACGGCGTGCGACCGTGGTTTCAGTGGCTCGAGACCAAGGCCTACCACATGCACGTGCGGGTCTTTCTCTCGCGCTTTCGCAAGTACGTCGAGTGCACGGTCTGCCACGGCTCGCGCATGCGCCCCGAGGTCGACCGGTACCGCGTGTGCGGCCTGTCGATCACCGAGGCGAGCGCCATGGCCGTCGCCGAGCTGCGCGCGCGCCTCGCCGAGCTCCCCTCGGCCGATGAGCCCACCGACCGCGTGGCCGCGGAGATTCGCGCGCGCCTCGGGTACCTCGACGACGTGGGCGTCGGGTATCTCTCCCTCGACCGCGCCTCGCGCACGCTCTCGGGCGGCGAGGTGCAGCGCGTGTCGCTCACGGCCGCGCTGGGCACGTCGCTCACGGGCACGCTCATGGTGCTCGACGAGCCCACCGCGGGCCTGCACCCGCGCGACGCGGCCAAGCTCATCATGGTGGCGCGCGGCATCGCGGCCCTCGGCAACGTGGCCCTGGTGATCGAGCACGACCTCGGGCTCATCGCGTCGGCCGATCGGGTCATCGAGCTGGGGCCCGACGCCGGCGAGCACGGCGGGCAGATCGTGTACGACGGCGACCCCGCGGGCCTCGCGGGCGCCACCACGCCGACGGGCGTCGCGATGCGCGAGTGCGGCCCCGCGCGCTCCGAGCGCCGCAAGGCGAAGGGCTGGCTCACGCTGCGCGGCGCGCGCGGGCACAACCTCAAGGGCATCGACGTGCGCTTCCCGATGGGGGTGCTCACGTGTGTTACGGGCGTCTCGGGCTCGGGCAAGAGCTCGCTCGTGGGCGAGACGCTGTTCCCGGCGCTCACGCGCTCGCTCGCGGCGCGCGCGCTGGGCGTGCAGGCCGAGGAGGCGCTCCCCTACGACGGCCTCGAAGGCGCCGACGAGGTGCGCGCGGTGATGCACGTCGACCAGGGCGCCCTCGGTCGCACCACGCGCGGCAACCCCGCGACGTACCTCGGCGCGTACGACCGCATCCGCGCGCGCTTCGCGGCCTCGCCCGAGTCGAAGACGCGCGGATACTCCACGCGCACCTTCTCGTTCAACGTCGAGGGCGGCCGCTGCCCCGCGTGCGAGGGCGCCGGCTACGAGACGGTCGAGATGCAGTTTCTCGCCGACGTGAGCTTCCTGTGCCCCGACTGCAAGGGGCGGCGCTTCCGCGACGAGGTGCTCGAGGTCCGCGTGCGCGGCGCCTCCATCGCCGACGTGCTCGACATGTCGGCCGACGCCGTGGTCGCGCACTTTCACGACGACGCGGCCCTCGTGCAGGCCGTCGAGCCGCTGCGCGCGGTGGGCCTCGGCTACCTGCGCATGGGGCAGAGCCTCTCGACGCTCTCGGGCGGCGAGGCGCAGCGGCTCAAGCTCGCGGCGGCCCTCGGTGATGCGCGCAAGGGGGCCGTGGTGATCCTCGACGAGCCCACCACGGGCCTGCACCGCCGCGACGTGGCGCGGGTCTTCGACACGCTCGATGCCCTTGTGGAAAGGGGCGTCACGGTCATCGTGGTGGAGCACGACCCCTACGTGGCGGCGCGCGCCGACCACGTCATCGACCTCGGTCCCGAGGCCTCGGCGGGCGGCGGCGAGGTGGTGGCCGAGGGCACGCCCGAAGAGGTCGCGCAGAGCCCGCGCTCGCGCTTCGCGGTGTATCTCCGCACGGCGCTCGACGTCACGTCGGCGGCCATCGACCACGCCACCGTGGCGCGCCCCAAGACGAAGGTCGACCTGTCGGCCCTGCGCGGCATCGTGGTCGACGGCGCGCGCGAGCACAACCTCCACGTGGGGCACCTCGAGATCCCGCGCGAGAAGCTCGTCGCGATGACGGGCCCGTCGGGCTCGGGCAAGAGCTCGCTCGCGTTCGACATCATCTACGCCGAGGGGCAGCGGCGCTTCCTCGAGACGCTGTCGCCCTACGCGCGGCAGTACCTGCCGTCGCTGGGCCGCGCCGACGTCGACTCGATCACGGGCATTCCGCCGGCCATTTCGCTCGAGCAGCGCACGGCCCGCGCGGGCGCCATGAGCACCGTGGCCACGGTGACCGAGATCGCCCACTACGTGCGGCTGCTCTTCGCCAAGGTGGCCACGCCGTACTGCCCCAAGTGCGACCTGCCCATCGGCGCGCGCGCCCCCGAGGCCATCGTCGAAGAGCTCTCGCGCGAGATGCCCCCGACGGCCAACCTGTCGGTGTGGGCGCCCGCGGTGCGAGCGCGCAAGGGCCTTCACGGCGAGGTGATCGAGCGCGCGCGCAAGAGCGGCATCGAGGCCGTGCGCGTCGACGGCGTCGACTACGACCCCACCAAGGTGCCCGAGCTCAAGAAGACCAAGACCCACGACGTGTGGCTGTGGGTCGGCAACGCCGAGACGCGCGACCGCGAGAAGGTGCTCGCGATGATTCACCGCGCGGCCTCGCTCGCCGAAGGGCACTGCGTGGTCGAGCGCGACGAGCGCGCCGGGCGCGTGGGCGAGCCCCGGGTGTACAGCACGCGGCGGGCGTGCCCCAAGTGCGGTCGCGGCGTGCCCGAGCTCGACCCGCGGCACTTCTCGTTCAACACGCCGCAGGGCCGGTGCACGACCTGTGAGGGCACCGGGCTCAACGAAGACGGCGGCCCGTGCGGCACCTGCGAGGGCACGCGCCTCGCGCCCATTCCGCGCGCGGTGCGGCTGGGGGCGCGGCACTTTCACGAGACCCTCTCGATGACGCCCGGCGAGCTGCGGCAGACGCTGCGCGACGTGGTGTTCGCCGCGAGGGAGAAGGCCATCGCCGAGGCGCCGCTCGCGCAGCTCGAGGGCAAGCTCACGACCCTCGTCGACCTGGGGCTCGACTACCTCACGCTCGACCGCCGGGCCAACACGCTCTCGGGCGGCGAGATGCAGCGGCTGAGGCTCGCGGCGCAGATCGGCGCGGGGCTCACGGGCGTGCTCTACGTGCTCGACGAGCCCACCATCGGGCTCCACGGGCGCGACACGGGGCGCCTCGTGAAGGCCATGAGGGCGCTCGTTTCCAAGGGCGCGAGCGTGGTGGTGGTCGAGCACGACGCCGACGTGATCCGCGCGGCCGACTGGGTCGTCGACCTCGGCCCCGGCGGCGGTCAGGCGGGCGGTCGCGTGATCGCGAGCGGGCCCTCGGCGGAGGTGCTCGCGGGCGACTCGCCGACGGCGAAATCCCTCCGCGTCGACGTGGGCGCGGGGGCGCGGCACCGGCCCATGGAGGGCGCCCAGTGGCTCACGGTGAAGGGCGCGAAGGGCCACAACCTGCAGAGCACCACGGCGCGCTTTCCGCTGGGGAGGTTCGTGTGCGTGGCGGGGGTCTCGGGCTCGGGCAAGAGCACGCTCGTCGAGAAGATCATGCTGCGCGCGGTGAAGAAGAAGCTCGGCCTGGTGACCGACGCGCCCCTCGCGCACACGGGCCTCGACGGGTGGAAGGCGCTCGAGCGCGCGGTGGCCATCGACCAGTCGCCCATCGGTCGCACGCCCCGCTCGGTGCCCCGCCACGTACGTGGGCATCTGGGACAACATCCGGAGCATGTTCGCCGCGCTGCCCGAGTCGAAGGCGCGGGGCTGGGGCATCGGGCGCTTCTCGTTCAACACCTCGTCGGAGAAGGGCGGCGGGCGCTGCGAGGTGTGCGAGGGCGGCGGCGTGCGCCACGTCGAGATGGCGTTCTTGCCCGACGTGTCGGTGCCCTGCGAGGCCTGCGGCGGCTCGCGCTTCACCCGCGAGACGCGCGAGGTGAAGCTCCACGGGTACGACGTGGGCGAGATCCTCGCGCTCACCATCGAGGAGGCGCGGCATGTGTTTCATCAGCTCTCGAAGATCGCGAAGCCCCTCGACCTCCTGCACGACCTGGGGCTCGGCTACCTCGCGCTGGGACAAGGGTCCCACACGCTGTCAGGCGGAGAGGCCCAGCGCATCAAGCTCGCGACCGAGCTCCAGACGGGCGGCGCGTCGACGCTGTACGTGCTCGACGAGCCCACGACGGGCCTGCACCTGAGCGACGTCGACCGCCTCGTGACGGTGATGCAGAAGCTCGTCGACCGCGGCGACTCGCTCGTGGTGATCGAGCATCACCCGACGGTGCTCGCGGCGGCCGACTGGGTGGTCGAGCTCGGCCCCGGCGGCGGTCGCGAGGGCGGCCGCGTGGTGGCCGAAGGGGCGCCCGCGGAGCTCGTGCGGCAGGCCACGGCGACGGGCGAGGTGCTGCGCGAGGCGCTCGGGCGAGCGGTCGCGTAGGGACCTCGAGCGGTCGGCGCGGGGCTTTCCCACAAGGGCCCGCGCGCGCTACAACGGTCACCGTGATCCATCCCGTGTTTCGATCGCGGCGGGCGCTCGAGGTGATCAACGTCGTCGCCGTGGGCGTGGCCATGGCCGCGGCCACGAGCGCGGCGTTCCGGTCGATGTTCTCATCGAGCGACTCGCAGATCGTGTGGATCACCGCGCCCTCGACGCTGCTCCTGGGCACGCTGTGGGCGGCCCTCTTGCGACGGCAGAAGACGTGGCGCAACACGTCGCTGCGCACCGGGTGGCTGCTCTCGGTGCCCCTCGCGATGGGCAACGCGGCGCTCGCCGCGGGGCTGCTCATGTTCGGTGAGCACGGCGGGGGGTCGCTCGCGGCCTTCTTCGGCGGCATGTTCATGGGCGCCACCTTCGGGGCCGTGTTCTGGGTCCCGGGGCTCCTTCTCACGCTCTTGTGCTTCGGGCTCCCCATCGCGCGGGCGCAGCGCCTCGCGAAGCAGGGCCTCTCGGGGCAGGAGCGGGGCGAGGCCATCGTCGGGGCGGCGAGCCTGGTGATGTCGCTCCTCGCGCTCCTGAGCGCCGTGCCGAGTGTGGAGCCCACGAGTGGTTTGTGGCTTTTGCGAACGCTCGCGATCACGGGCGCGGCGCTGGGCGCGACGGCGATGGGCGGCGCGTGGCTCAGCGATCAGCGGCGCAAGGCCTTCGTGGCCGACGTCGAGGCGGGCAACGTTCCGCAGTTTCGCGTCGACGCCACCGACGAGGGCAAGGTGCTCGTGCGCGTCGTGTCGCAGGGCGAGGGGTACCGCGTCGCCGACTACGCCGAAGAGGTGGCCGCCCTCGACCGCGAGGGGCAGGTCACCCGCTGGTCCGAGGGGCGCTGACTAGCGCTTGCGGCGGCCCTTGCGGCCGGCGGTGAAGGCCGTCGCGGGCATCGGGGGGAGCGTGTCGACGATGCGCGCGAAGTGCTCGTCGGCGCGGGCCTCGCACGTCTCCCAGTCGAGGTGCCGACGGTTGGCGACGTTGTAGTCGGGCCGCGGCATCTTGTCTTCGGGCAGCGCGAAGTACGGCGCGATCTTCATCTGGAGCAGCGAGACCACGACCTCTTCGTTGTCGGAGAGCAGGTCGTCGACGGGGCGGAAGGGGCCCGGGCCGAGGCCGTAGTTGACCATGCTGCGACGCTCCTTCGGCGACACCAGAAAGTGGCACGCCTCGTGGAGCAGCTTCTCGGTGTCGCATAGCTTGTCGCCCGCGACGAAGAACGTGCGCCCGTCGTAGCCCACCGGCTGCGCGAAGAAGGGCGTGCGCCCCTGCTCGGCGCCCTGGAGCTCGACGAGGCGAAAATTCTTGCCCGTGGTCTTCACGATCCAGACGCAGAGCTCGTTCCAGAGGGTGCCGCATCCGTTCGCGGGGTCGAGGCAGCAGGCGGTTCGGTCGCGCATGACGGCGCTTCCGATGCCCCCCAACGCGCCCCGTTGTCAACGATACAAGTAGGCTGCGCGAGAGGGTTCCGTTATTGTGTGTGCCGTGTTCGTAGCCCGATCAGTGAACACGGCATGAGCTCGAAGTTGGTTGGCGCACTGCTCTCGAAGGCCATCGTGCCCGCGCGCGACGCGCTCGCGGCGGGGGCGCTCTTCGTGGTGCTCGGCCTCACCGCGGCGGGGGTCACGTGGCGCGTCGCCGAGCAGAACGCGCGCGACGCCATCGGGGGCGAGCTGCGCCGCCTCGCGGCCACGTCGGTGACGGCCGTCGACCTCGCGCGCCACGCGCGGCTCACGGCCCCCTCGCAGATCGACTCGCCCGCGTACCTCGCCGCCGTGGCGCCGCTGCGCGCGATCCTCCGCGCCCGATGCGCGCGGGAAGCACCGAAATTCGCGTCGCCGCGGGCGCTCGCGGTACCGTCGCGCGGAGCCTCGTGAACGACAGCAACGCACACACGCCGGGCGACGATCGCGGGCACGTGATCCACGTCGATTTCAACACGCGTCGGCGCGCCGAGGAGGCCGTGCTGCGCACCCCCGCGGGCGACCGCTCGCCGGAGCGCGACACCGTCACCCGCACCCTCGCGCGGGCCGAGGTGGCCGAGCTCTTTCACGTCGACGCGCGGCGCCTCCGGGCGTGGGAGCGCGCGGGCATCGTGGTGCCGAGCGGCGCCGCCGACGACGGGCCGGTGTACACCTTCGCCGACCTCATCGCGGTGCGCACGGCGCGGGGCCTCGTCGAGGCGGGCTTCCCCACCGCGCAGATTCGCCGCGCCATCGAGGCGCTGCGGGCGCGCATGCCCGAGCTCGCGCAGCCGCTCACCGACGGGCGCGTGTCGTCCGAGGGATCGAAGCTCGTGGCCCGCGCCGAGGGGGCGCGCTTCGACCCCATCACGGGGCAGCTCGTCTTCGACTTCGACGTGAAGGCCCTGCGCGACGACGTCGTGCGCGTGCTGCGCCCCAAGGTGACGCGCCGCCAGCAGGACGCCTACGAACTCTACCTCGAAGGCCTGCGCCTCGACGAAGACGAGACCACGCGCGGCCGCGCCGAGGCGGCCTACCGCGAGGCGATCGACCTCGACCCGAGCCTCGCGACGGCGGTCACCAACCTCGGCAACCTGCGCCTCCTCGAGGGCGACCGCGACGAGGCCGAGGCGCTCTACCGCCGCGCGATGGCCGCCGACGCGACGCAGGCCGAGGCGCCCTACAACCTCGCGTATCTGCTCGTCGAGCGCGGCGACCACGCGGGCGCCATCGGGCTTTTCGAGAAGGCCATCGCCTTGAAGGCCGACTTCGCGGAGGCGCACTTCAACCTCGCGATGGCCCACTCCGAGCTGGGCCAGCAGGTTCGCGCCCGCGCGCACTGGAAGAAGTACCTCGAGATCGACCCGCGGGGCCCGTGGAGCGCCCTCGCGCGGCAGCACCTCGACGGCGCGTGACGGCGCGGGTCACACCCGTGGCGCGTCGCCACGGAGTCTCGCGGGCGCCCTACCGCGAGGTGCCGCCGGCGACGCTGTGGGGCTGATCGGGGCTCCGCTCCCACGCGAAGGTCGAAGGGGGCGTGAGGTGCCCGAGGGCGGCCTCGATGCGGCCCTTGGCGACCTCCGGCGTCTGGTCCGTGAGCTCGACGATGAGGCGCTTGAACGCGTCGTGACGCAGGTCGATCACGATGGCGCGCTCAGCGTTGCGCACGTCGCAGAACACCTTGCCCGACCCGTCGGCGAGCACCAGCGTGCCCACCAGCACGGACCCCGGCACGTGCACGCCGCGAAACTGCGCCTCGACCGGCATGTACATGATCTTGGTGAGGTCGGGCCGCACCGCCACGCCCGTCACGTGCGCGAGCGGCACCGTGATCGAGTGGCGCAACGTGAACAGCTGGTCGAGGCCCTCGAGGGTCAACGTCAGCGATTGATTCTTGATTTCGAGGGTCGCCATGAGCTTCCTCCGCGGCAGTCCGCGGGGGGCGGCTCGCACCCTTCGTGCCCGCTCAGCGCGCGGCGACCCTGGCGAGGTCGATCGACTGGAGCAGCGCCTTGTGCACGGGGCGCTTGGCGTCCCAGAACACCCGCGCTTCGAAGAACGCGGTGGCCTCGGCGCTCGTGAGCCGCGCGAGGGCCTCGCGGGCCTCTTCTTCGCGCGCGAAGGGCGCGAAGTAGCACGTGTCGTCGAAGAGCACCGGGCGGCCCTCGTGGGGCCCCACGAGCGCGAAGCCCATGCGCTTGTGCAGCCCCGAGATGGCCACCTTCCACGGCGCGAAGCTGTACGGCCCGACGCCGAAGATCGCGTAGGCGCACTGCCCGCGGTAGATCGAGCTGCGCCGCGCTTCGAAGAGCGCGCGGTGCGCGGCGAGGTACGCCCACGCGCGCGGGGCCTCGCGGGCGAGGCGCTCCGTGTCGTCGCCGAGTTTGCGCTGCGTCACCAGCACCGACCGCCGCGGCACGAGCGCGCCGCGCGCCACGTCGCTCCCCTTGAGCAGCGGGAGGCGCACGGCGTCTTCGACGTCGACCGCGGCGTCGAGGCCGTTCACCCACGCACCATCACGGAGGGTGAGCTCCATCACGCGCGCGCAGTCGTGCTTGAGGCCCGAGCGCCACTCGGGCTCGCAGGAGATC
>CAISKJ010001389.1 GCA_903885885.1 uncultured delta proteobacterium | reverse complement strand
GCGACGCGCAGGAGGAGGTCGAGGGCGGCCTCGTGGTCGGGGTGCGCCGCGAGCGAGTCGCGGAGCGCCGCGCCCGCACGGGCCGCGTCCTCGTCGCGCTCGAGGGCCCACGCGAGCCACGTGACGCCGTCGTTGCGCGTCGACTCGTCGGCCTGCGCGAGCTCGATCGACGCGAGGCGCCACGCGCAGTCGACCGCGCCGTCGGACGCCGCGTCGATGAGGCGCCGGAGTACGCGCGCGTGGCCCACCGCGTCGCCGGTCTGGGCGTAGAGCCGGTCGAGCGCGCGAAGCGCCGTGAGGAGCCCCTCGCCATCGAGCACGGCCTCGGCCTCGGCGTAGGCCTCGGCGGCCCCCGCGGCGTCGTTGACGTCTTCTTCGAGGGCCGCGCCGAGGCGCAGGTAGAGGGGGCCTGCGGAGGTGCCCGCGTCGCGGGCGTGGGCGGCCATCGCGCGCACGGTCTCGACGTAGCGCGCCGCGCGGTGGGTCGAGCGCGCGAGGTTGCGCGTGAGGTCGTGGTAGGCGTCGCCGTCGGGCGCGTAGGCGAGCGCGACGAGGTGCGAGTCGAGCGCCTCGTCGTTGCGGCCCATGCCGTCGAGGGCGCGCGCGCGGTCGGCGTGGAGCTCGGCGAGGCGGGCCGGGTCTTTCTCCGTCGCGAGGCGGGCCTCGATTGCGCGCAGCAGGAGCTCCGGGTGCCCCGAGGCGCGCAGGGCGCGTTCGAAGCGGCGCCCCTCGTGCTCGTTGCGCGAGGCCGTTTCGAAAGCCGACTCGAGGGTCTCTTGCGCGCGCTCGGTCTGCCCGAGGCGCAGCGCGATGTCGTGCAGGCCGAGCAGTACCTCGCTGGGGCCCACCGCGTCGGGGGCCGCGGCCGCTGCCGGGCTCTGGCGTCGCACGATCATCAGCAGCGCGCGGTAGGCGCGCTCGGCGCGGTCGAGGTGTCCCGCGTCGCGCGAGAGGTCGCCGAGGAGCTTGAAGATCCCGGGGTGCGCCATGTCGATCGATGAGGCGACCTCGAGCTGGGCGAGAGCCCCCGCGAGGTCGCCGCGCGCCTGCGCGATGCGCGCGATCTGGAAGTGCACCTGCGCGCGCTCCGGCGGGCGCTGGCGGCCGAAGCCCTCGACGAGCGCGTCGAGGATCGCGCGCGCCTCGTCGTAGCGGGCCGCAGCACGGAGCGCGTCGGCGAGGGCCGTGCGCACCGAGCGGTCGTCGGGGGCGAGGGCCGAGGCGCGCTCGAGCACGGGCACCGCGCGCTCGGGCGACGCGAGGTGGCGAATGAGCACCTCGGAGGCCTCGCGCAGCGCGGCGAGCTGATCCTGCGGCTCGACGTCGGGGTCGGTAAGGAGCTCGGTGAGGGGCTCCCACGCCCCGGCCTGACGGTAGAGGTCGGCGAGGAGCGTGCGCGCCTCGCGGGCGTGCGGATCGACCGCGATGAGCCGCTCGAGCGCAGCGCGCGCCCGGTCGGCATGGTGCGTCGCGAGGTGAGCGCGGGCGATCGCCACGACCGTGACACGACGCGCGTCGCCCGTGGCACCCTCGAGGCGCCGCTCCAGGTGGCGCACGGCGGCGGCGTGCTCGCCCCGCGCGGAGTGCATGCGCGCAAGGGCGTCGAGCGAGTCGGCGTCGGCCTCGCGGGCCACCACGCGCTCGTGCGCCGCGATGGCGCGGGGCACGTCGCCGAGCGCCGCCTCGGCGAGGGCGGCGGCGCGGGCCCACAGGCGCGGAGCGAGGCGCTCGGCGTCGCTCGCCTCGTCGAGCAGGGCGCCCTGCGCGGAGAGCATGTCGACGAGCGCGCCGGTGCGTCCGGTGGCCTCGAGCACGCTCGCGAGGGCCTCGATCGAGGGACAGAGGTGGAGGAGGGCGGCACAGGTGGCGTCCGCGAGCCCCGCGACGGCGTCGCCCCAGGGCCACCGAGAGGCGCGGACGGCGGCGAGGGCCGCG
>CAISKJ010001388.1 GCA_903885885.1 uncultured delta proteobacterium | reverse complement strand
GGGCCACCACCGTGATGCCGTTGGTGATGTGAAAGGCGTTGCGGGCGTAGTTGGTGGGGCGCAGCGGCGCGGGGGCGGCGAGGGTCATCCCCCGGAGGCTCGCGGCGAGGGCCTCGTAGGCGGGCTGCACCTCGCGCTGAAAGGCCGCCCAGGAGGCGCGCGCGCTCTGCGCCGAGGCCTCGAGGGGGCTGTGCGAGCCCAGCGAGGCGAGGGCGCGGTCGAGCGTGGCGCCGAGCTGGCGGAGGCGCTCCATGAGCTGCATGTCGCTCGAGGTGGCGGCCGTGCCCGGCAGGCCCCGCACGCGCTCGAGAATGGCTGTGGCGCGCTGCCGCGCGGCGGTCTCGAGGTCGTCCCTCCACCGCACAGGGTCGATCTCTTCGAGGAGAGACCGAAGGTCGTTCGCGAGGTCTTGCGAGGCCAGTTGGAGGGTGGGCTGCATGCGAGGAGACGGGGAGTACGCGCGCTCCGCGCCCCTGTCAACGAACCCTCGCGCGCGAACTTCGTCGACGCCGCGCGTCAACGTGGTGACGACGCGCGTGCTTGTTGTAGGGTCGCCGGGTGAGTGAATGGTCGGGTCGCGGGTCGGCGGTTCCCATGGCGGTTGAGGGCGTTGGCGCCCGCGTCCTGGTGGTGGGCTCCGGGGGCATCGGCGGCGTGGTGGCCGCGTCGATCTACGAGCCCGTACAGGCGCTCGGGGGGCAGGTGATGGCGCTCTCGACGAACGCCACCATCGCCGACGCGGTGCGCTCGCACGGCATGCGCCTCACGGGCATCGACGGCGCGCGCTCGGTGCCGTGCCCCTGCGTCCTCGCGCTGTCGCCCGACGACGGCCCCTTCGACTGGGTGCTGCTCGCCACGCAGCCGCCGCACGTGGAGGAGGCCGCGCGCAAGGCGCTCCCCTGGCTCGGCGCGCAGGGCGCGATGGTGTGCTTTCAGAACGGCCTCTGCGAGGAGCGCATCGCGCGCATCGCGGGCCCCGAGCGCGTGGTGGGCGCGGTGGTGGGCTGGGGCGCCACGATGCCCGAGCCCGGGGTGTACGAGCGCACCGCGGCGGGGGGCTTCACGCTCGGCCGCACCGACGGCCGCGACGACCCGCGCCTCGCGAGGCTCGCGTCCATTCTCGAGGCCGTGGGCCCGGTGGCGCTCACGAGCAACCTCGCCGGCGCCCGCTGGAGCAAGCTGGCCATCAACTGCGCCATCTCGACGCTGGGCACGCTCGGCGGCGAGCGCCTCGGCACGCTGATGACCTCGCTCACGGTGCGTCGCCTCGCGCTCCGCATCATGACCGAGGTGGTGCGCGTGGCCCGGGCCGAGGGCGTCGCGCTCGAGAAGGTCTCGGGCACGCTCGACCTCGACTGGATCGCGCTCACCGAGGCCGAGGAGCGCAGCGCGGGCTCGCCCTCGCTCTTCACCAAGCACGCGATGCTGCTCGCGGTGGGCGCGCGCTACCGTCGCATGCGCTCGTCGATGCTGTCGGCTATCGAGCGGGGCCGCGAGCCCGCGGTCGATTTCCTCAACGGCGAGGTCGTCGAGCGCGGCGCGCGCCACGGCGTCGCGACGCCCGTCAACGCCGAGGCGCAGCGCATGGTGCACGCCATCGCGCGCGGCGAGCTCACCTCGTCGCGGGAGACGATCTACGCCTTCGCCGAGCGCGTAGGCGTGCGGTAGGGCTGCGAGCGCGGCTCACTCGTCGTCGTCGTCGACGACGGTCGGCGGCGGCCGCGGCCCGTCGAGCACGGCCTGCACGAAGGGGTCGCTCCCGCGCCGCGCCCTGCGCACGCCGACGATCGCGCGGTCGAGCTCGCTCCGCAGCGCGGGCAGCCGCAGCCGCAGCGCGCACGTGCGGAGCGTCTGCAGGTCGCCCTCCCACGCGCCCAGCGGGCCCGCGAAGGGATCGACGGAGCCCCACGCGCGGCGCAGCCACGCTTCGAAGCGCCCGCTGTCGCCGTGGAGGCGGTACGCCACGACCGCGAGGCGCTCGGCGTTGTGCGCCGTGGGCTCGCCGAGGGCGCGCGCGGCGCCGTCGCCGTCGCCCTCTTCGACCGCGGCCACGAGGCGTTGCATGGCGTCGTCGCGCAGCCACGGGGGGCGCGTCGTGGGGCGGCGCGTAGGTGCCCGTGCGCCAGTAGTCGATCCACGCGCTGAGGGTCGGGTTGTGGGCGGGGACGCGCACCGCGTCGAGGTCCCAGCGCTTTACGGCGTCGATGGCGTAGTGCGGAATGTCATGCCCGCGCAGCATGGCCTCGTACGCGAAGCCCCGGCGCGGCGTGAGCCCGTCGAGGGTGGCCGTGACCGACGCCCACGAGTAGCCGCGCGGCCACGGCGCGCCCGCGGCCCACGCGACGTCGAGGCGGTCGACCACCCACGCCGCGAGGGGCGCCAGCGAGGCGTTGAAGTTTCGCGCGAGCTGCGCCCTGCGACCGCGGGTGAAGCGCGCGTCGAGCACGGTGCGCATGCGCTCCCACGCGCCGTCGACGAGCTGCCAGCCTACGATGAGGTCTTCGAACGCGTCGACGGACGGGCGCTCGGGGTCGGCCCACGCGCCCCACGCGCGCGCCTGCATCGCGGGGAACCACACGCGGTCGTGCGCCATCGCGCAGGCCTCGTCGCGCACGTTGGCCAGGAGCGCCTCGGCGAGGGCGGGGTAGCGCGCGAGCCACGCGCCGTCGAGGGCCGCGACGCGCCGCTGCGGGCACAGCACGGGCGGCAGCTTGCCTCCGGTGTTGATGAGCACGCGCGCCGCGGTGAGCGTGCTGCTCCACGCGCGCTGCGCGGCGGGCGGGAGCCGCACGAGCGCGCGCAGCGCGAGCGCATCGCGGCGCGCCGGCGCCGTCGCCGCGAGGATGCGGCAGGGGGCCGAGTCGCTCGCGAGGAGCGGCGTCCACACGTCGCTGTCGGCGTCGCCGAGGGCGCGCTGCCGGAGCCGCGCGACGACGCAGCCCCACAGCGGGAGCTCGTTCGGCGGCGCCGCGGGGGCGCGCGCCAGCGCGTCGAGGGAGGGGCGCTCGAGGGCCGCGAGGAGGCGCCCGTCGAAGCCGTCGTGGATGCGCTCGCGGTCGGGCGCGACGAGGCTCCACGCGCGCTCGAGGTCGCCCATCGCGAGGGCGGCCTCGGCCGCGTGGCGGGCCGCGCCGGGCTGCGCGCAGCGCGACGAGGC
>CAISKJ010001387.1 GCA_903885885.1 uncultured delta proteobacterium | reverse complement strand
GTCGAGAGGCCGATGAGGGTGGGGTCATCGTCGGGGCTCACGGCGCCCACCGTGAGCGCGAGCGCGCCGATCGAGGGGAGCCAGGTGAGCGTCGGCGCGCGACCCGCGCCGAGGTCGACGGCACCCGAGCGGGCGACGCCTCGCGCGTCGAGCACCGACGCTCGCAGCGTGCGACCCTCGTCGCCCGACCAGGCCACCACGAGTCCGCCGTCGGTGACCGCGAGGGTCACCGCGTCGAGCGCGGCGTCTTCGCGCGCCACTCTGCGCGGTACGTTCTGCGCTTCGGCGCGGCCGTTGACCCGGGCGAGCACCACGTCGTGGCCGCGCTCGACGTAGGCGATCGCCACGCCCGTCGGCGTCGCGGCCATCGAGAAGGCACCCGCCGGACGGGCCAGCTCGCGCGCGGGGCCGACGGGACGCCACTGCGCGTCGTACGCGCGGACGCGCAGCGCGCCCGATCGCTCGCGCCACGCAAGCACCGACGTGTCGCCCGAGAACACGAGGCGCGGCGCGAGGCCCGGGTCGACCGCGTCGCCTTCGAAGCCGCCGAGGGCGACCTGCGTGACGACGCACCCCTGACGCGACGGCCGGCGAGGCTGGGCCTCCGCGTGCGATGCGCCCAGCGCGAGGAGGCACGCTGCGGTGACACGCGACGTCGGTCTCATGGTGGCGCGCGACGGTACACCACCCCACGCGCCGCGCCGCCGAGGCTCGCTCTGTCCTGCGAATTTTCCCGCAAATGCCCGGTGATTTGTTGCAGAAAAGCCGCGGCGTAGAGGTGACATATCCAGGCCCGAAGACTATGTTCCCCTCACTGTGAGTGGAATCTGGAGCAACAAGTTTGAGATCGCCCTGCGTCCCCTGCGTGAGCGCAGCGGTTCGCAGACTGTCGTGGTGATCGAGACGCGCACAGCGGCCCAGGCCACGCGCGAAGCGACCGCGCGCTTCCCCGAGATGAAGGTGGTCTCGGTGACGCGCATCACCCCGACGGTGGCATCGATCAAGGCCGCGCAGCGCGCCGGGTCGACCTACAACAACGAACGGCCCGCGGCCGAAGGTCAGACGTCCGCGGCTTCTGCGGTGGTCGCCCCGATTCGTCGGGTCAGCTGAGACCGCTTCACCCTTCGACCCACACCTCGATGAGCCTCGCTTCTTCGACTCTCCCGCAGAGCAAGAAGCTGAACCGCTCCGACACACCGGGCACCTCGAGGGCAACGCGCACCGCGTCGCCCGTCGAGGCCACGATGGTGTATCGCACGCTCCGCTCGCTCTGAGAGAACATGGCGAGCACGGCCTCGCTCCCGTGGTGCTCGGTGCCGTCGCCCTGACGAAAGCGCACGCGCTCGTGGAGCAGCGCGGCGACCTCTTCGTGTGAGCGCTCGACGAGCGCGATCAGCAGGGGCGCTGCGTTCATGGTGATCTCTCTCCGAGCGGTTCGAGGGCCCAGAAGCCCGTGCCTACGGGCTCGGCGCCGACGCCGTAGGTGCCGAACATACCCGTGATCGACGGCCGAAGCAGCCCCGCGCCCTGCGCGACGGTCCCGCGCGTAGAAACCTCACGCCATCGAATGGAGAGCGCTCCGCGCTCGAGCACGTCGCCCTCGAAGGCGCCCTCGCGGTCCTGGTAGCGATAGGCGGCGCGCCATCGCCCGTCGGGCGTGCGCGAGAGCACGGTCTCGACGCCCATCCCGGGCGGCAACCCCGTCCAGCGCGAGAGCCACACGCCCGGGCGCAGCGCGGTCGCGGGCATCCCCGCGGGCACGAGCTCGAGCGGTTGATCCGCGAGGCGCCCGGTGAGCGCGCCCGCCCCGTTTACGCGGAGTTGCAGCTGCGACGCGCGCATCGTTGCGCCTGCGACGACGCTCTCTTCGCGCCAGTCGACCGCGTACACGCCCTGCGCATCGCGCACGCCCGCGAACTCGCCGTGCCACGGGGGAAGCTCCCACGTGCCCCGCAGGCGTCCGCTCGCTCCGTGCACCCACACCTGCACGCGTACGCCCTCGGGGACATCGCCCCACCGACCCCAGTAGAGCCCCGTCGGGGCTGCGGTCACCGCGGGGCGTGGTGCAGGCGGAGCCTTGCAACATGGCAAGAGCACCATGAGCAACACCCATCGAAGGCGCTTCATCGCGCGGGAGAATGCACGATGCCGCAAGGGCCCGGGCGCCGAAAAGACGAAGGCCCCGGAACCGTTAGATTCCAGGGCCTTCGAGAGTGCGAGGAGGGGGACTTCTTCCGCGGTGCGCGACTTCGCGAGGGAGAGCAGCGCCGTTGTTTTGCCGACCTGCCGCGGCGCATGCACCACAAAATACGCCTGCTGTTCGACGAGCGCTCGCACCTCGGGCAGGCGTCGCTCCGGCGGGAGCATGTCGTGGAACGCCGGCTTGCAGGGCCCGGCCGTGTTGCAGTGGCGCGCCATCGCGCACACAGCATACTGAGCTCCCTTCAGGAGTGCGTGGCTCCACCCCTTTCAAGGTGTACTCGCGCAGCGTCTTCACGCTGGGCTTCACGGCCGATGGGCCGCTCACCTGCAGGCTCCTACGGGTGATGGGGCGAACGCCCCTGAACCCTGGCGCGAAGGCACCGCATTGCTACACACCTTGAAGGGGCTGGACACAGCGTTCCATCGCGCGTTCCCCGGCGGCGCCTCCGCTCCGTGGCCAACGGACGAGAGGGTACCGATGGCGCCATTCCATCGCGTGCGTCCCGCATGAAACAGCCCACAACGGAGCCGAAGAGCCTCAACGATTGATCCGCATCGCGGCCAATCACGCGCGTCCGGTGGCCATTTTTCGCTTGCGACGCGGCGATAACTTCACAGACGATCGTCCCATGAGCGAACTGTCCTACAAGTACTTCAGGTCGACGGGCAGCGTGGTGAGCGTGCAGTGGTCCGACCTCGGCGACGCGGCGCTGCGCAAGCAGACCTTCGGCGGCTACATCAACGCGTGGAAGGCCAAGCGCGTAGGTGAATTCGTGTACCTCATCCCCGCGGGGGTCACGGTGCGGAAGATCAGCAACGCGCTCAATGCCTCCCTCGCAGCCCACGATCGCGCGGTGCTGACGTACCCCCATGGGAGCAAGGCCGACGGCAGCTCGGCGATGAGCATCCGGCTGTACGGCAAGGCCGCGGCCGACCAGAGCGAGTAGCGACCCGCCCCCCGTCACGATCCCCATCAGGGTGCGTCAGCGAGGCTTGCGCGCTCCCCGGCCGTCGCGTGGTCTGGCGGCATGGCACCCATGCGGTGTCTGTACCGCACTGTTCGCGCAGCTTGTAGCGTAGTTGTACCCGTAGGGTCTGTGTGCCAGCGCACCCGAACCGTGTGCCGAACCACGCCGTGTGGTGTGCGTGCGTGCGCCCATTGAGGCCTCTTTCGGCGCTGTGAGACTCTCAGAATGTCTTTATTGAGGCATTTTTCGAGAAGTCGACGTGCGCCATGTCGAATTCCACTAATGGAGGGGGGGGCGAGCGGTTAGGGAGTCGAGCGGGGTGGCATCGGGGCGCCCGACGGGACCTCGCTCCGACGGGGGATGCGCAACGCGTGCGCCGAAGAAAATCGTGGGTGCTCCCACCGATTTCTTCTTACCGAGCCGCTTCGCCGTTGTGAAGACAACGAACGCGTCGATCGCGCCGGCGGGGGCCGCTGGGTGCGTCGTGAGCCTTGTTCGCGCGGCGCGCTCGCGTAGCCGTCGCCTCGCAATGACCTGCCGAGAAGGAGAACGATCATGAACATCGAAAAGGCAATGACGCTGGTAGCTGACGTGAACGCCCCTCGCGCGACGCGAATCGCCGCCGGGGCGTCGCTCTGGCGCTTCATGGATGAAGCGACAAGCGCGCTGGAGGCGATCAAACGGGACCTGCGGGCGGAGGCTGCAACCCGCGAGTGCCCGGCGGTGGTCTTCGAGGGTGAGGAGCGCTCGCTGTGCCGCGTGCTCGTGTCGCCGCGGACGTTGAAGGTGCGTGACGGCGTGACCATCGACGCAGCGCGCGAGGCCCTGGGCGATGCGTTCGATACGGTGTTCGAGGCGCGCCTCGCGCTTCGGAGCTCGAGCCCGTCTGCGCTGGGAGCCCTGCCCGAGAGCGTGCGCGAGACGCTTCTTGCGCTGGTGACCGAGGTCGCGAACCCGTCACGGGTCTCGTTCCGCGGAGGCTCGACGCGCGACTCGGCGCGCCATGAAACCGCGCGCGCGGCTTGATCCCCGATCGCATGGCAGCGGCGGGGCCTTCGACGCGACGCCGGGCGCCTCTGCCGCGCTGCTTCGCCGCCCTCGCGGCGCGTGCTCCGGGGCCAGCGCTTCCCGCCGCTTGTTGGGACCGCCCGTGAGCGTTGTTCTCGTCACGCCCTGGCGCGCGTTGCGGGGCCCCCTCGCACGGCGGCGCTCGGCGCGTCGGGAGGAACGCAAAACATGACTGGAGCGTCATGGGACTGCGCGTCGCGTGCCTTTCTCCCGCGGTGATCTCGTTGCACGATCGCGTGCATGAACCGATCGCGGGGAGTGCGCGCGGCACCGAGAAGAAGCCGTTACAGCGCCGCCCTCCGCTCCGTTGGGGATGCACGCGCGAGTCGAGCCTTCGCCGCGTAGGCGCGCGGCGCGAAGCCCTCGCCGACATTGACAGGCAATGACACGCGCGGCGGCCGCGGGCCGTCAGATGACCGACGCGTGCGACGTCCCCTCTGGCGTCGCCGCGAGCGACTCGTCACGCCTTCGCAACGACCACAAGACACCACAAGGAGACTGCCATGGCACCACGAAAGAACATCGTTCTCACCGAAATCAAGCCCGGGGAGAACCCCTACGCCCCCGTCGCCGCGCGCTACGCGCTCGACATTCTCAAGGCCACCGACGCGCGCAAGCTCGACGTGCAGGTCGTCGAGCGACTGCTCCGCTGCGACCTCCTCACCGACCTCGCGCCGGACGCGGGCTTCGGGCGCCGAGGCTACCGCGGCGAGGATGAGCTTTCCCCCCGCGCGCGGCTCGAGAAGGCCATCGCGACGTGGCGCAAGAAGATGCCAGCGAGCGCGACGCGCGCGGAGATCGACGGCATCGCAGGCGTCAACCTCCGCATGCTCGGCGCGCTCATGGAGTTCGACGAGGTCGACGTACGGATCCTCGAGTTCACCGTGGTGATGCACAGCAGCCCGGGCCTCAAGGACCTGCTCGAGGCCTTCGGCAACACCACCCTCGGCGCCATCGCGTCGCTGCTCTCGGTGGCCACGGCGGCGCCCGCGAGCGACGTGCTGCGCGCGCTGCGCCACGGTCGCGCCGTGCGCAGCGGGCTGCTCGAACTTCGCAACGACGACACCTGCGACGTGCCCGAGCGCGTGCGCGTGAAAGAGGGCGTGCTCGACCTCGTGCTCACGCCAGGGCTCGCGCGCGAGACGCTGGTGGCGCGCTTTCTCCCGAACGCGCCGGCGAGCACGCTCACCTGGAGCGACTTCGACGCCATGAGCGAGGCCGTCACGACCGTGCGCGACCTGCTCGGCGGCGCGCTCCGGGCCAAGATGCGCGGGGTGAACGTGCTCTTCTACGGCGCGACGGGCTCGGGCAAGACCGAGCTCGTGCGCCTCGTGTCGAAGGAACTCGGCGCGGCGCTCCACTGCGCCTCGGCGGAAGACTCGGACGGCGAGTCGCTGTCGGCCGGCGCGCGACTCACGTCGCTCCTGCTCGGACACCGCCTCCTCGAGGGCACCGGCTCGCTCATGGTCTTCGACGAGCTCGAAGACCTCTTCTCGGGCGACGACGACGGGTACCGCTCGTCGATGTTCGCCGCGGGGCGCCGCGGCCGCGGGCGCTGGCGCGGCCGCGCGCAGGGGATGTCGAAGGCGTGGTTCAACCAGCTCCTCGAGCAGAACCCGGTGCCCACCGTGTGGATCTCCAACGACGTCGAAAACGTCGACCCGGCCTTTCTCCGCCGCTTCTCGTTCGCGGTGGAGTTTCGCGATCCGAGCCCGAAGCAGCGCGCGCGCATGCTCTCGCGGCACCTCATCGCGAGCGATCGCATCGCGCCCGCAGAGGTCGAGGCGATCGCCACGCGCCACGCCGTTCCCGCGGCGGTGCTCGAGCGCGCGCTCGCCTCGGCGCGGGTGATCTCGCCGACCGGCGCCGCCGACTCGCGCACCGTCGCGCGCGTCATCGCGCCCATCGACCGGCTCATGAACGGCGAGGCGAGCGCGCGCGCCGTCACCTTCGACGCGGGCCGCTACTCGCTCGAAGCGCTCAACACGCCCGTCGACCTCGAGCTCCTCAGCGCGCGGCTCCAGGGGTGGACGGCGGGCGATCGCCCCGGCGTCACGCTCTGCCTCCACGGCCCGCCTGGCACGGGCAAGTCGGAGTTCGTGAAGTACCTCGCGCACCGCATGGGCCGCGAGGTGCTCTACCGCCGCGTGTCAGACCTGCAGAGCATGTGGGTCGGCGAGACCGAGAAGGCCATCGCCGCGGCCTTTCGTCAGGCCGAAGAGGAGGGCTCGGTGCTGCTCTTCGACGAGGCCGACTCGTTTTTGCGCGATCGGCGCGGCGCGCAGCGCGGCTGGGAGGTGACGCAGGTCAACGAGTTTCTGCAGCGCCTCGAGAGCTTTCGCGGCATCGTCGCGTGCACCACCAACCTCGTGGAAGACCTCGACGAGGCATCGCTCCGACGCTTCGTGTTCAAGATCCCCTTCGCGCACCTGCGCCCCGAGCAGGCCGCGTCGCTCTTCGAACGCGTGTTCGCGTCGTCCCTCGCGGAGCCCCTCGACGCCGCGGCGCGCGCCTCGCTCTCGGCGTCGCTCGACCGCGTCGGCGACCTCGCGCCCGGCGACTTCGCCGCCGTCGCCCGCAGGCTCGCGGTCTTCGGCGCGCGCGTCTCGGTCGCGCAGTGCATCGACGAACTGCGCGCGGAGGTCGCGGTCAAGCGACGCGCTACGCGTAACGCCGTGGGCTTCGCCGCAGCACGGTGACCCGATCAGCGCGCGTCGAGCAGCACCGTGAGCTCGGCGCGCGCCGCCCATCGCGGCGGGAGCGAAGATACGCGCGTACCTCGCAGGTCAATCAGTGAGAGGTGGGGAAGCTCAGCAAGGCCTTCGGGAAGCGCCGCGATGGGGTTGTCGTTGAGAAAGAGCCGCGTGAGAGTTTGTAGGCCCAGCACTGCCGGCGGAACCCGCATGAGTCCGTTGCCGACCAGGCCGAGTACCACGAGCTGCGGCGCGCGCCACGCGCGGCCCTCAATGCGATCGCTGCCCAGCGCAGCGCCCGTGAGCAGCACCGTCTTCGCCGCCGGGAGATGGAACATCGCCGTCGGCAACTGGGCCTCGCGGCACCACGGCGCCCACGACTCGAAGTGCGCGAGCGCCTCGAAGCGGGTGAGGTCGTCGGCGAGCCACCAGGGGGTTCCGTCGGGCACGACCAGGCGCGTGAGCGATCGCACGCGCGTCGCCGCCGCGCCGTTCGCGCGCGCTGCAAGCGCGAGCGCCGCCGCGAGCTGCGCCATGAAGGGCTTGTGCCTTCGCAAACCCTGAGTCCACGACACCAGCGACCACGGCACACGTGCGCCGACGACGCAGGTCGGGTACCTGCGCGACGGGCCCACATCGAGGGCGCTCAGCAACGTCTCGGCGGCGGCGTCGAGGTCGTAGAGCGCGGCCAGCTCGAGCGCGTGCACCACCGTCGTTGGCGTGTCTCCGAGCCTGCGTAGCCATCGCGCCGCGTCGAAGCGAAGGGGGGCCGAATCTGGCTCGTTACGTTGGGTCATTTCAGTGATCTTAAGCCTATTAATTTGGCCGCATCTGTATCGCCGCGCAAGCCTCAACAACACCGGAGCCTTGACCGCAATGAACACCACGAGCCCCCATCGAAAGCAGCAGGCTCGCAAGCTCCTCGCGATGCTCGGTCCCAACGTGGACGACGCCGTGCAAAACGTCGAGCTCATCGCCGCGTGCGATGACCCGGACCTCATCGACGCCGTGCTCGCCGAGGTCATGGTGACCATGAGCGGTCGCACGTGGACGGTGCGCAACTCCCGCTTCAAGGCGTGGCGTCTGGGGCATTGGGTCGACCGTCAACAGGGATGCATCGACGAGCTCGCCGGCCCCCACGTGGGCGTCATCGCGACGCTCATTCCGCACGCGTCGATCGCAACGAAGAACCGCTTGAGCCTCGGCAGCGACGTGCTCTTCGACTGGCTCACCGACTGGTTTCTGCCCGACGATCTCCGCGCCTTCGACGCCGTGAGCGAGCTCCGCATCGACGGGCCGCACCTCGCGAGGCGCGCGCTGCCGGCGGCGCTCGGCACCCTGCCCGAGCTCACGGTGCTCGAGCTGTTTCGCACGCGCCTCCACGACGATCAGGTCGCCGCGCTGCGCTTCGACGGTCCCCTCACGGACCTCTACCTCTGCCAGTCGGAGCTCACGCATCTGCCCGACGGGCTCGTCTCCGCGATGTCGCTCCGCGTGCTCGGCCTCGCCGACAACCGCATCACGGCGCTCCCCCCGTGGATCGCCGAGCTGCCGTGCCTCGCCGAGGTCGACCTCTCGAACAACGCGCTCCGCGAGCTGCCCGCCACCCTCGGCCGCTGCCACGCGCTCTCGTCGCTCACCCTCGCACGCAACAAGGTCGCCCGCGTGGCCGACGAGGTCGCCCAGATGCCTTCGCTGCGCTACCTCTGCCTCTTCGGAAACGCCTTGTCCGAAGTGCCCCGGGCCCTGTGCGCGCTGCCCGCGCTCGAGCACCTCGAGCTCTCGGAGAACCCCCTCGAAGCCGCACCCGCGTTCGCCGACGGCAACCGCACCCTCGCGACCCTCTCGCTCGCCCGCTGCGGCCTCCGCGGCCTCCCCGAGACGCCGTGGCGGCTCCCGTCGCTCCGCCACCTCAACCTCTCGGGCAACGCGCTGGCCTCGCTGCCCGAGTGGCTCCTGCAGCTCGCGAGCGTCGACCACCTCGACGTGTCGCACAACCCGCTCGCCGCGCTGCCCGAGTCGCTCTCGAAGCTCGTCGCGCTGAGCTACCTCAACGTCTCGTCGACGCGTCTCCGGGCCCTGCCCGACGAGCTCGCCGCGTGCCCGCGCCTCACGCGCATCACCGCCGCGAACACCCCGCTCGCGGCGCTGCCCCCATCGATCGGCCGCGCCCCGCGCCTGCGCATGATCATCGCGCGCGAGAGCGCCATCGCGGCCCTCCCCGAGGGGTTCGCGGCGCTGCGCTCCCTCGCCGAGCTCGACCTCTCGCACTCGAAGCTCACCGCGCTGCCCGCCGACTTCGGGCGCCTCTCGTCGCTCACCGAGCTCGACCTCTCGCACACGAAGCTCACCGCGCTGCCCGCCTCGTTCTGCGCGCTCGAGCGCCTCGCCACGCTGTCGCTCAACGACAACCAGCTGCACGAGCTCCCCGAGCGCTTCGGCGACCTCGCCTCGCTGCGCGAGCTCGATCTCTCGGGCACCTGGCTCCGAAAGCTCCCGCCGTCGTTTGCCCGCCTCGCGGCGCTGCGCGGGGTCGACATCTCGCGGTGCCCGTTCAGAAACCCCGGTGATCGCAAACTGCTCCCCGACGAGCTCGGCGCGCTCGTCTACCTCCATCGGCTGCGCGCGCGCCAGCTCTGCCTCGGCGCCCTGCCCGCGTGGCTCGCAGACCTGCGCGCGCTCGACGCGGCGGAGTTCGACCACAACATGCTCGCCGAAGTGCCCGAGTCGCTCCGCGCGTGGTGCGGCCCCGGCACCCTCGAGCTCTCAAGAAACCCCATTTACGCCGTGCCCGGCTGGCTCTTCGCGTGGCCTCGCCTGCGCGTGCTCTCGCTCGCGAACACGCACCTCCAGGCCCTGCCCCTCGACGTGGAAACGACCCAACTCGAGGCCCTCGACCTCACCGGCACACCGATCTCCTCCCTGCCTCCCTGGCTCGTCGATCGCGCACCCAAGCTCAAGCGGCTGACCCTCTCGCCAAAGCGCGTCTTCGACGAACAGGGCGAGGCCGTTCGCACCGCGCTCCATCGGCGCGGCGTCGACATTTGAGCGCGCGCCCGCAACGCCGTCAGCTTCGCAACCCCAACCACGTTTTGCTCCATCGGAAAGAGAGATCACCCATGCAACCGCAAGAAGAAAACGCCCGCGGAACCTACGGCGCCACGCTCGACGCGCCCACCCTCGTCGAGACCCTCGCGCACGTGTTCGACGCGAACCTCGCGGCCGCCCGCTACGGCGAACTCCCGACGCCGGCCTGCGTGTGGGGGCCCCACGGCATCGGCAAGACCGCGCTCGTGCGCGAACTCGCGCGCTCACGGGGATGGCACTTCGTCGAGGTGGCGCCGGCGCAGATCGAAGAGCTCGGCGACCTGCACGGCCTCCCGACGCGCGTCGACACCGGCAGCGGCAAGGCCCGCGAGGGGCGTACGGCCTTTCTGCCGCCCGAGTGGGTGCCGCGCGAGAAGGGGCCGGGCATCCTCCTGCTCGACGACCTGAACCGCGCCGACGAGCGCGTGCTCCGCGCGCTCATGCAGCTGCTGCAGAACCACCGGCTCTACTCCTGGGCGCTGCCCGAAGGGTGGCAGATCGTCTGCACGGCGAACCCCGAGTCGGGCGACTACAACGTCACCGCGATGGACGACGCCCTCGTCACCCGCATGCTGCACTTCACGCTCGCGTTCGACGCGCGGGCCTGGGCCCAGTGGGCGCGCGGCGCGGGCATCGACGAGCGCGGCATCGAGTTCGTGACCACCTATCCCGAGGCCGCCGTGGGGCGTCGCACCACGCCGCGCACGCTGGTGCAGTTCTTTCGCCAGGTGGCTTCGATCACCGACCTCGCCGCCGATCGGCAGCGCGTCGCGCGCCTCGCGCAGGCCACCCTCGACCCGTCCACGGCCGCTGCGTTCGTGCGCTTCTCGTGCGACGAGGTGCGCGCGCTGCCCGACGCGGGCGAGGTGCTCGACGCGTCGCTGCCGCAGATCGCCCTCGAGATCGTGAGCAACGCGTCGCGCGACGCGAGCAACGCGCGCAGGCTCCGCGTCGACCGCCTGGGGCTCATCATCGCGCGCATCGAGGCGGCCATCGACGTCGACGGGTACGTGCCGGGCAAGCACCACGCGGCCAACCTCAAGGCCCTGCTCGCGAGCGAGGAGATTCCCCGCGACCTCGCGATGCGGCTCCACCGCACGCTCTCGCGTCGCAACCTCGGCGCCCTGGTGCGTGACCGCGCGGTGTCGAAGCGCCTCCTCTCCGAGGTGCCGTTCTGATGGCCGCCGCGGTCGACCCCGCGCGCTGCCTCGAGATCCTCGCCGACGTGAGCTGGGAGGTGGCGCGCGCGCTTCCCTTCTTCGGCCACGTGCTCGCCGCGTTCGACCGCGTGGTCGACGAGCGCGTCGCCACCGTCGCCGTGGGGCCCGGCGTCGATGCGCGCCCGGTGCTCTACGTGAACGCGAAGTTCTTCACGCGCTCGCTGCGCACGATGGAGTCGCGCGCGGCCGTGCTCGAGCACGAGGTGCTGCACGTCGTGTTTGGGCACCTGCGCCTCGACGAGGCTCGCATGCCCGACGCGTGGCGCCGAAACATCGCCGCGGATCTCGTCGTGAATCAGTACGTCGTGCACCGGCTGCCGAGCACGGCGGTCACGATCAAGAGGTTTGCATGGATGCCGCCGGACCTCACCTGCGAGGGCTATTACGATCGCCTGAAAGCAATGTCCGATGAGGAGCTGGCGGCGACCGTTTCGGATCGCGCGTGTGGCCACGAGCGCTGGGGCGACGACGACGAGGGTCCCTCCGGAGGGCGCTTCAAAGACCTCATCGACGGCGTGCGCGAAGAGGCCCTGGCGCGCGCGGAGCGCGACGGGACCATCGACCAGATCTCCGGGGCGATGCGCGAGATCATCGCCCGTGCGCGGCGCACGCCGCGGAGCGATCCGTTCTGGAAGCGCGCGCTGCGGATCTTCTGCGCGCGCACCCTTCGCGCGAGCGTGCGACCCACGACGCAGCGGGAGAGCCGGCGCTACGGCTCCGCGCGCGCGCGCTGGGACGGGCCCATCGTGCCGGGGCTCCGCCGCGGGCGCTCGCCGGCGGTGCTCATCGCCGTTGACACCTCCGGGTCGATCAGCAACGCGACGCTCACGACCTTCTTCGCACAGGTGACGCGCATCGCGGCCACCGGTGCCAGGATTCACGTCGTCGAGTGCGACCTCGCCGTGCAACGCGACTACCCCTGGGACGGCAAGGCCCCCAACGAGGTCAAGGGCCGCGGGGGCACCGCCTTCGACCCGGTGTTCGCGTGGCTCCGCGGCGCGGGCCGCAAGCTCCATCTCACCGGCTGCGTGTACCTGACCGATGGCGAGGCCGCGCGGCCTACCATTCGTCCGCCGTGCCCGCTGCTGTGGGTCATTACCCCGAACGGCACGCACGGCAACGTCGACTTCGGACGCGCCGTCACGATGCCCGCGTGAGCGACGCACCTCCCACAACCCCACGAAGAACCCCACGAGGAACCACGATGACACGACGAACGACCGCGGCACCGTCGGGGGCGCTCGAGCGCGAGGCGAAGCAGTGGATTCAACGCCTCGGCAGCACGCCCGGCGACGTCGCGCAGGCGATCGAGTTTCTGTGCATGGCAAACCGTCACGAGCTCGTCGAATGGATGCTCGCGGCCGTCGAGGGGCCTGCGACGGCGGCCTCGTCGGGGCTGCTCGCCCGCACGCGCGACACGAAGCTCCCGTGGCGCTTTCCCCTGGCGGGCAGGCGGGTGCAGCGTCTCATCGGGTACGCGCCGCACGCGGCCGCGGCCCTGTGCCTCGCGGCGCGCACGGACGGTCCCGCGGCGCGGCGCCTGCGCCGGTGCACCCGGCTCTCCCTCGAGGGCGATCCGCACGCCTGGACGCACGATGGGTTCGAAGCGTTACCCGAGATCAAGACCCTGCACTGTGGACGCTGGCACCCCGACGCGCCGGTGCCTCCGGGCATCATGGCGCTGCCCAACGCGACGAACGTGTATTTCACCGACGTGCCCATCGGCGATCGCGCCGCCGCGCGATGCACCTGGAACCTCCCCAACGTGAAGGTGCTATCGCTTGCAAACTGCGACCTGCGGCATGTACCCGAAGGGCTCCGCGGGTGTCGCGCCCTCGAGAACCTCTCGCTCCCCGGCAACCCCCTCGAGGCGCTGCCTTCGTGGCTCGCGGAACTCCCCAACCTCCAACACGTGTTCTTGGGAGACGCACCGTCGGCCGCGCTGTCTGCCTCGCAGCAGGCGCTCTTTCGTGAGCGCCGCGCGGCCCGGATGCAGAGCCTTCTCCGCAAATCGTAGGGCACTTTCGCCGTTGCGCGCGCCCGTTGCACGGCGCCTCATGCACAAGGAGACTGACCAACGATGTACGACCTGATCGGTGATCTGCACGGCTGCGCGCGCTCGCTCGAGGCGCTGCTCGTTGCGATGGGCTACGAGCGCGGCGACCGGGGCTACCGCCACCCGACGCGCCGCGTGATCTTTCTCGGCGACTTCATCGACCGCGGTCCGCATCAGCGCGAAACGCTCGCGACGGTGCGCGCGATGGTCGACGCGGGCGCGGCGCTCGCGGTCATGGGCAACCACGAGTGGAACGCGCTCGCGTTTCACGGGCGGCACCCCGCGCACGGCACGCCGCTCCGGGCCCACAGCGAGAAGAACGTGCAGCAGCACCGGGCCTTTCTCGAAGCCTTCTCCGACGAGGACGGCGCGGCGCGGCGCGAGGTGCTCGCGTGGTTCGAGACCCTCCCGCTCTGGCTCGAGCGCGACGGTCTGCGCGTGGTGCACGCGTGCTGGCACGATGCGAAGATGCGCGCGATCGCGCACCTGCTCGCCCCGGGGGCGCGCGTCACGCACGACCTCCTCGTCGAGGGGTCAACGCGCGGAACGGTCGCCTACGACGCCGTCGAGACGCTGCTCAAAGGCGTCGAGGTGCCGCTGCCCGAGGCCCACTTCTTTCACGACAAAGACGGTCACCGGCGCGACGCCGTGCGCGTAAAGTGGTGGGTGGCCGCGGGCACCTTCCGCGCGCTTTCGCTCCCGGCGATGGCGTCCGTGCCAGACGTGGCGATCGCGCCGGACACGCTGCCGGGGTACGCCGCCGATGCGCCGCCGGTCTTCGTGGGGCACTACTGGTTCTCGGGCGCTCCCACGCGCTGCGCCGCCAACGTGGCGTGCCTCGATTACAGCGTGGCGAAGCCCCGCGGACGCCTCGCGGCCTACCGATGGAGCGGCGAGCGCGAGCTCAACGACGCGCACTTCGTCACCGTCGAGCGACGGGAGCCGACGGCGTAGGGCGCTCTCACCGCAGCGCGCACTCGGTGCTTGAAGAGCGCGCTGAGACGAAAGTACCGTCCCGTCCATGGACCTCGCTCAGCTCGCTCATGATCTTGACCAGGAGTTTCGATCCACCTGCGCCCAGCTGGCCCGCGACACGCCCTGGTTCGTCGCCTTCGCGCTCGATCGAACGAGCCCGACGAAGCGCAGCTCGTACAAGATCGGCCCGGCGCGGGTGCCCGACTTCAACATCATCGAGTGGAAGCACCCGCTCGCGGCGGCCTACTACGAGGGCGAGCTCGGCGAAGTGTTCGAGTTCGATGGGCCGCCCTCGGAGACGCGCGATCGCGACAAGCTTCGCCTCCAGGACGGGCGCCTCGTCTACACCGCGAAGGCCACCGCGCGAGGGCGCGTGCTCAGCCGCCTCGAGCTCAGCGAGAAGGGCGCGGCGGCGGTGTTCGTCGAGGTCGACGGAGCCCTCAGCCGCGACGGCGAAGCCCCGCGCTCGATGCCTGTCGGGGCCGCGCTCCCCGACATTCGCGCGCTCCTCAGCGCGGAGCAGTATCGGCTCATCACCGCGTCTCGCGAGCGCCCCGTCATCATTCAGGGCCGCGCGGGCTCGGGCAAGACCACGGTCGCGCTCTACCGCATGTCGTGGCTCACCTACGCGCCCGAGGGTGACACGTCGGTGCGGCCCATCGACCCGTCGCGCGTGCTGATCGTGATGTTCAACGCGGCGCTGCGGAGCTTCGTGCAGACCTCGCTCGAGCCGCTGCACCTCGAGAAGGCTCAGATCGCGACCTTTCACCACTGGGCGCTGCAGTCGGTGAAGAAGGCCTACGGTGGCCTGCTCGAGGTGAATCCCGACGTGAAGTCGCTGCCGGGGGCCGAGGCCGCCGTGAGGCTCAAGAAGCACCTCGGGATGCTCCGCGCGCTCGAGGCCTTCGTGCAGTCGCAGACCACGCGGGCCCGCGCGTGGCTCGTCGAGCGCCTCGCGCCCTACCACGCGACGAAGCTCATCGAGCGCTTCGACGCGATGACCGTCCCGGTCGGTCGTCGCTTCGTCGTCCTGAAAGGCGAGGCGCTGCGAGAGCGCAACGCGGCCAAGGGGAACACGCAGGCCCGCTGGGACAACATCTACAAGGTGCTCAAGCAGGGCGTCGATCGCCTCTCGAAGTACAAAGAAGAACTGCTCAGCGTGCTTACGGACGAGCAGCTGCTCGCGCAGCACATCCCCGATGCGTCGCGCGCCGACCTGGCGGCGCTGGCGGGTTTTCAACGCGCGCTCCAGGGCGCAGGGGGGACCGGTCGACGCCCCGGCCCGAAGGTGTCGTTCGACGACCTCGCGCTCCTGCTGCGACTCATTCAGATCAAGAACGGCGGGATTCCCGACGCGGAAGACGATGAGAACGTCACCGTGTACGACCACGTGATGATCGACGAGGTGCAAGACTTCGGCGCCCTCGAGCTGCGCGTGCTCTTTGACGCCGTGCGCAGCCGCAGCGGTGTGACGGTGGTGGGCGACCACAACCAGAAGATCGTCCCGTCGGCCGAGTTTATCGGCTGGGAGAAGCTCGCGTCGGAGCTCGGCTTCTCGGGGGCCGCGGTGACGCAGCTTACGGTGTCGCACCGGTCGACGCGTCCCGTTCTCGCCCTCGCGCGCACGCTCGAGGAGGAGCCTTCGAGCGCCGAGGCCGAAGGGCGCGACGGGCCTACGCCCAGGCTCTTCCAGACCGACGGTACGGCCTCGCTCCGCGAAGCGATCGTCGCGGAGCTGAAGCAGGCCCTCGCCGAGGCGCCGCAGGGGCATCACTGCGTCGTGTGTCGCTGGCCCCGTGTGGTGCAGGAACTCTGCGAGTGGCTCGCCGCTTCGAAGGACCTTGCCGGGGTGAGCGTGCGCGTCGGACACAACACGAACTTCGTGTTCGAGCCCGGCGTCACGGTGACCAACGCGCAGCAGATCAAGGGCCTCGAGTTCGACTCCGTCATCGTGGTCGATCCGACGGAGGCGCACTACCCCGCCAACGCCCAGGGGCGTCGAGACCTCTACACGGTGATTACGCGTGCGCGCGATCGCCTCGCGATGGTCACCGCGTACGCGCCGACGCCGCTGCTCGACGCCGCGTTCGAGGGCGGCCTCGTCACGCGTGAGCTCGTGGGAGCGCTCGCGCCGGTGACCTTCACCGAAGACGACGAGCAGCCGTTCTGACGACCTTGCGGCAGTGCGCGCGGGCCCTCTGGAGGTTCGCGCGGAACGGCTGTTGTAGAAAGCGCTTCGATGGCAGGAACACTCTACCCGAAAGACCTTCCGCGCTACACCGCGAGCCTTGTTGAGCCCGACGTGTTCGAGGCGCTGCGCGATACGCTCCCCGAGGGGTGGACGGCGTGGCACTCGTTGCGCTTCGCCTATGGTCGTGACCGCACGCACCGCGAGATCGACTTCGTGGTGCTTGCCCCGGGGCGTGGCATCTTCGTCATCGAGGTGAAGGGCGGCCGAGACTGGCGCTGCGAGGGCGGGCATTGGTTTCACCGCCATCGACGCGTGACCAATGAGCGACCGCTCGACCAGGCGCTGTCTGCCAACGCGGCGATGCGCGAGATGCTGCGCGAGACGCTCGACGGTGAGCAGCCTCCGAGCTTCGTGGTGCTTTGTTTCCCCGAGGTGAACGCCAACACGCGTCCGAGCGCCAGCGACCTCGAGGGGCGCGTCTTCGTGGCTGGCGATGTGCCTCACCTGGGCGTGGCGCTCGGGGCCCTCGCCGATCGAGTGTTCTCGGTGCGTGACGTGCGCAATGTGTCATGGACGCGTGTGCGTGATGCGCTGCACACGGCCTGGGGCGAGACGTGGGTGCCCTCGCTGCATCTCTCGCGCATCCAGGCGGAGCGCACCGGGGTGCTGGTGAAGCTCGACGCGCAGCAACGTCTGCTGGCGCGAGACACCGATGTCATCGGCCGTCTCGAGGTGCTCGGCGGTCCGGGCTCGGGCAAGTCGCTCATCGCGCGCGAGGCCGTGGCCCGCTTCACCGCAGAGAAGCGCGCCGTGCTCTTTCTTTGCTACACCCGTGCGCTCGCCTTCGGAATGCGCCGCGAGGGCGTGCGCGAGGCCTTTCCGATTCGCGACTATGCGCTCAAAGTGCTTCGCGACAACGCGATCGCGATGCCTTCGGGCGACCCCTCGAGCTGGAAGACCACCGCCTGGGAGTCGATGATGGCCACCGCGGCCGACCTCATCGCCGCGGCGGATCTGCAGCGGCCTGATGTGCTTGTGCTCGACGAAGCGCAAGACTTTGGCGCCAACGAGTGGGCCATTGTCGAGGCTCTGGCGCCTCGCGGCACACCGATGCTGGCCTTCGGCGATCCCGAACAGACGGTGCTCCAGCATGGGAATGTGGGGCGTCCGCGCTTCGATGTGTCGCTGCGTCTTCGGGCATCGTACCGCACCCCCGCCGAGCTGCTCACGCTCGCAAACCGGGTGCGCCACGGCGGCTCGCTGCACCTCGAGGAGTCACCGCATTTTCACGCGGAGCGCCTGCACGGCGCCGACCTGTCGAGCGGCGTTCGCCGCGCCGTTGAGTGGCTCATGAAGCGCGGGGTCGCCGCGGCCGACATTGCAGCCCTGTCGATCAAGGGGCGAGACCACATGACGAAGCTCGTGCCGGCGGGCCGACTGGGCGGCGAGCGCGTGGTCGAGGCCGACGGTGCCGACGCCGACGCGTGCGTGGTGTACGACACCGCTGTGCGCTTCAAGGGACTCGAGCGGCCCTGGGTGGTGCTCTTCGACGTAGATGCGCTCGACGCGCCGGGCGTGCGAACCCGTGCGTATGTAGGCATCACCCGCGCGACCATGGGGCTTGTGGTGGTGGGGTGAGGGCAACGATGAGGAGAACGTCGCCATGGACGGCCATCCGCACGCTTCGCGGTCCGCTACCTGCCCTCGCGGTTGACCCAGTCGACGAGTGGGTGCAGGGCCTTCATCCGCGCCAGGATCTCGTCCACAAGCGCCGAGCCATCCCCCCGCGACAACTTGACGGCGTGCTGGACCTCGATGCTGCTCAACACCGCGATGTAGGGGAGGTGCGTCTCCTGGATGGAGGTCGTGAGAAGCTCGAGTGCCGTCTTGCTCGTGGATGAATCGACCAGTGTCTCGTACGAAACCTGGAGGCGCGGTTCCTCCTGAAACTGCCGGGGCAGTGGCTGTCCCGCCTCGGTCACGACCTGGCGACGCTTTTTCACGACCACCTGGTACCTGTGCTCTGCGGGAAGCGCGGACAGCAACCGCTCGAACCCGGTCGGGTCGTTCCGCAACGCACGCCGGAGCCGCTTGACCGCGGGGTCAAGCTCGATGTTCACAAACACCGAGACGTCCTGAGCGCCCAACCCGACCGTCTGGTGTGCGAAGCTACCGAAGGACTTTGCTCCGTATGCGGCCCAGGCACTCCGATCGCGGGATTTGAGGTTCCCCACGTTGCAGTGCTCGTAGAACGGGTCGAGTTCACGCTTGACCCGCGCCTCGACCAGCGCGGCCAATTCCGTGAACGTGTCGCGCACCCAGACCCGTGTGTACTCCTCGTTCGGGTTGTGAAAGTAGTCGAACACTTCTTGTTTGAGCCCGATGAAGCCGGACATACGCGTCAACTCCAGGTACGTGACGAACTGATCGATGATGAAGTATGGGACGGATCCTCCCGTATCCGTCATCGTGGCGCGCAACGCCGACATCGCCCGGTATAGGTCGGCCCAGGACCTCTCGATGCGCTCAACGTGGGTGCCGTCGCGACCGACATAGTGCTGCTCGAGGTCACGCCACTGGCCTGGATCGAGAGGACCGGCAACCTTTGCTTCGAGGCAGATGGCCATGTCCGCACCCCAGATCCACGCGTCGGGGCGACGGCTGCCGTCGGCCGTCTGGACTCGGCTCTCCTGGCGCTCACCTACCTTCGCTCCGGGCGGAATGAGGCCCACGAGGTACCGCCGGGGCCGCCGCTCAAGGCGGAGTGTGGCCGGAAACTCCGTCTGCATATCGTAGGAAAGCTCCTCGACCCACGGTATCCCGAGCGCGGCCAGGATCGCCTTCTCGACGAGTGGCCCGCCGTACCGCATCGTGTTGACGATGGCCTTTGTGAGGTTGTCCTCAAGCTGCGTCAGGCGCGACTCGTCATCGCGCGAAGCGCCGCGATACGAGAAGAACACGCTGTCCACGAAGCGGTTTGCGGTCGACGGCATGGTGCTCCCACAGAAACGTTCGCCTTCACTCTTCAGGTTTGATATACGCGAGGAGTGAACTGAGCAGCGGTTAACTCCGATGCTCCGCCTATGTCAACACACAACTCAGGGCGCCTGCGCCAAGTCGCTTGAGAATTCGTGGGGAGCGGGCGGACCCCACCGTCGCAACGAGGGCCGACTCGAGGTCGGAGGCCTTCAAGAGCTGGTAGAAGGCGTTCTGGAGCGCTTTGGTCACCAGCCCCATGTCGGTGAACATGTCGTCGGGGGCCGTGTGCTCCGCGGCGTCGAGCGCGGCGCGCACGGTGGGGTCGGCGCCTGCGCGGTGGGCCCACGCACGGGCGGCTTCGTAGGAGGCCCGCGGGCCTTCGGAGCGGAGTCCGTGCGCGATACCGATGGCGAAGGCGGCGCAGGCGTCGCGGCAGGCGGCGTTGGGGTGCGAGATCGCGCTCTCGGCGCGCGCGAGGGCGGCAATGGTGTCGTCGGTGCAGGCGTGGGCCCATACCGCGAGGGGGCTCACGCGCATCAGCGATCCGTTGGAGCGGCTCTCGTGCAGGGGACGGCCGTCGAGGCCGGAGCGCGTGGTGTTGCCGATGTCGAAGGGGCGAGAGCGAACCCAGGCGCGGTAGGCGTCGCCGATGCGGGCGGCGTCGTGGCGGCCGTCGCGCACGAGGCAACGCGCGAGCGTGAGCGCCATTTCGGAATCGTCGGTGGGCTGACCGGCGAGCGTGTTCCAGCACCCGCCGTCGACGAGGTCGCGCACACCGTGTGGGTGCGTGCGGGCGATGGCGTCGGCGCGTTGGAACTCGACCAGCGCGCCGAGCGCGTCGCCGGCGAGCTGCCCGAGGAGGCAGCCCTGCGCACGCGCGAGGAGCCCGGCGTCGTCGACGGTGGCGCCGCGCACGGGGACCGCGAGAGGGAGTCCGTCGACGATGGAGTCGCTCTCGGCGCCGCGCCGGGGAGCGCCGCGCGCGGCGAGGGTCGTCGCCACCGCCACGCTGCCGCCGTACACGTTGCCGTAGGGGGCGCGGTCGTAGCGAACGGGGCGTCCGTCGCCGTCGAGCAGGTCGCCGCCCGCCGCGCGGAGGAGCGCGTGACCGGCGGCGAAGTCCCAGTCGGTGGGACCGCTCGTGGAGACGGCCGCGTCGGCGTCGCCGGCGGCCACGAGCGCCAGGCGGTACGCGATGCTCGGCACGCTGCGGTAGCGGGCGGGCTTCGTGTACGCGAGGCTCGCCGCGGGGTACGCCTCGCGCGTGTGGTTGAGCAGCACCACGCTCGAGGCCGTGAGCGCCTCGGGCAGTGGCGCGCGTGACACGACGACACCGTTGCGGGTGAGGGGCGAGCCCGCGGCCCAGGCGAAGAGGTCGCCGCGGTCGTCGGGGGCCGCGAAGGCGTACACCACGCCGAGCACCGGGGTGTCGCCGTCGATGAGCGCGATGGAGACGGCGCTCCCGCGCATCCCCGCGGTGTAGGCCGAGGTGCCGTCGTTGGGGTCGACGAGCCAGAAGGGGCGCGTGCGGTCGGGCGCCCCCGGGGCCGTCTCTTCGGCGCGGAATCCCCACGTGGGGTTGTGGGCGCGCAGGGCGTCACGCACGATGACCTCGGCCTCGGCGTCGGCCTCGGCGTGCGAGCCGGCGCCGCGCGGACCGCCCGGGCGGTGCAGGTCGGCGCGGAGCAGCGCCCCGGCGGCGCGGGCGGCCTCGACGGCGACGGTGAGGGCGGCGGCGAGGGCCTGATGGGAGAGCAGCGTCATGATGGCGTGCCTTTCTTGATCGTGGAGTCAGGTTGATGGGGGGCGAGTGTTTCAGGCGCGGAGGGTCACGAGGTGGGCGACGCGGCCTTCGTGGAGGAGCGCGCGGCCGCGCGTGTGACCGTGGGAGAAGCCGACGACGGTTCCGTGCTCGCTGGGGGCCACGGAGGGGTGGCGCGCGGCGGCGAGGGCGTCGAACAGCGCGCGCACCTCGGTGCGGCTGATGCGGGGCGCGCGGGCGCCGACGGGGAGGCTCGCGAGGGCGGCGCGCACGGTGCCGGTCCACGCGTCGGCGCAGGCCGTGGTGTCGGCGAAGCACTCGAGGACGGCGACGCGGGCGCCCGCGGGGGTGTCGTGGCAGAGCACGAGGCCGGTGGCGCCGTACACCGGTGCGAGCGCGCGCGTCGCGGCGTCGACGGGCTCGGCGCGGCCGCGGTGCGTCTCGAGGAGCGAGCCGCTGGCGTCGGTGAAGCCCCGCGCGCGGCGGCGCTCGGAGACCGTTGCCCAGATGATGCCCTGGTCGGGGGCCTCGTCGGCGCGTGCGGTGCTCATGCTCCGGAGGAGCACGTCGGCGGACTCGTCGCAGACGGAGAAGTCCGCACGCTCGCGAACGCCCCAGCGGTTCTGCTCGACGCACGACACGGGCAGCTCGACGGTGCTGCGCGCGGGGACGAGCATGGGACGGTCGGCGATGCGGTCCTGGCAGCCCGCGGCGAAGAGGTCGCCGTCGCGCACGAGGAGGGGTACCGCGGCCTCGTTGACGAGGCTGAGCGCGCGCACCGACGGACCCGAAGGGAGCTCCGCGACGCGTGCGAGGCCGCGCTCCACGGCGCTGCGCGCGAGCAGCATCGTGAGGGCGGGCGGCGCGGTGGGGAACATCGGAAACAGCTTCCATCCGTGCGATTCGGTGGGCTCGCCGAGGTTGACGGAGGAAAACACTGCGCGGAGCGCTGCGGCGTTGACATGGCCATGACCTTTCGGGCGCGCGATCCCCCGCGACGCCTTGTGATGCAGCGCCGCGGAGCGCGACGCCGTCGTGTTGACGGGTCGGAGGTGCGCTCGCCCAGCGCGTCAGGCCAGTGCTGATAACGTTACGTCCGCCCGGGTGGGCGCTCAGCGCAGGGTGATGTTGTCGGCGTCGACGGGGAGGCGCCACACGGTGAACTTGCTTGTGACGTTGTGTCTGCTCTCGCTGCGAACCTCGCACACGGGCCACGCCGCACGCTGCGCCGCGGGCGCGAGGCTCGTGGCCGTGAGGGCCCGCTTGAAGCGCGCGTTGGCGCTCGAGCGGTAGCTGCTTACGCGGGCGGCGCCCTCGACCTCGTCGGAGAAATCGAAGGTGCCATGGAGCAGCTTCTTCCACGCCAAGGCGCCGGGCTCCCAGCGCGCGGGATGCGAGGCGCGCATGCGCTCGAGCACGGCGCGCGGGGTGTCGAAATCGTCGCTGCGGAGCCACCCCTCGTCGCCGCGGAGGCGCGCCAGCGCGAGGGCTGCGAGGCACACGAACTGAGCCTGCGAGAGCTTCACGGGCTCGCCGTTGACGGTGATGGCGGAGCGGTGAAAATCGACGGCGAGCGAGACCGCGGGGACCGCCTCGACGGCACTCTGCCCCGCGGCGAGGGCGTCGGACCAGGACGCGAAATCGCCGCCGCCGAGTAGCCTGCGGAGGCGCGGCACCTGTACGTCGACG
>CAISKJ010001386.1 GCA_903885885.1 uncultured delta proteobacterium | reverse complement strand
CGGCGAGGGTGGCGACGGCGTTGCGGGTGCGAGGTGTCACGACGGCGTCGGGAGTCTACATGACGCCCGACGCGTCGACGGTGCGGAGTGCGCTCAGCGCAGGAGGCCGTAGCCCAGGAGGCGCGACGCGTAGCGCGTGGCGTCGATGAGGCCGACGTAGTTGCGGAAGCGCGTCTGCGCGATGGTCTGGCGGCGCGCGTCGGTGGGGTGCGCCACGACGGGCTGGCGCGTCGCGGCGTCGATCACCACGCGCACGCTGCCGTCGGCGTTGAAGATCGGGCGGAGGCTCGCGTCGACCTCGACCTGGTAGCAGTCGATGAGGAGCTCGTTGGCGTGCGCGATCATGCGCGAGGCGATGCCACGGTCGATGACCTTGCCGTCGACGATGTCGGGGCCGTAGCGGCGGGCCACGTAGGCGATGCCCGACTCGGGGTTGCGAAAGCGGACGCGGTCGGCCTCGGGCACGTCGACCTGCTCGACGCCGCCCTCGGTCCAGATGCGGCTGCTGTGCACCGTGGAGAGGTCGGAGTTGAGCGACGAGAAGAGCATCGAGTAGACCACCGTGGGGAGCTGCTGGCGGTACCCGATGTTGGGGAAGAGCAGCTGCGAGCCGGCGGGGCGCGAGGGCATGCCCTGCGGGTTGGCGCGCGTCGGGGGCGTCCACAGCGGGAGGATCGACGGGGTGAGCTGCGGGAGGCCGCCGCTGCCGCCGCCGGCGACGGTGGGGACGTGCATCGCGACGGTGTCCCAGTCTTCGGCGAGGATGCCGCCGAGGAGGCGGTTGAAGGCCTGGGGCATGTCGGTGCCGAAGTTCACCTGGAACTCGCGGCCGTCGAGGTAGAGGCTGCGCGTGATGCTCGAGAACGTGGGCCGCGTGTCGGTGAGCATGATGGCCGCGAGGGGCTTCTCGGGGTAGGAGCCCGCGCGGCGCATGTACGCGTGGTAGGCCCACGAGCCGCCCAGGTTGTTGTCGTACTCCTCGCCGATGTAGCGGCCGTCGATCACGCCGATCGAGAAGTGCGGCATGGGGTTGTCGGCGTTGTCGTCGGGCACGTCGAAGAGCGTGCGGGTGTTGGGCAGCGGGTCGGGCATGATGTCGAAGTCGCCGACCTCGGGGCGCAGCATCACGCCGGCGAAGAAGTCGAAGATCTCGGTGCCCGACATGAGGAACGGGCGCAGCCAGTTGTCGTCGCGGCGCAGGCGCGAGTAGAGCGCGTCGCTGAAGACCGAGCTGTAGTAGGCGGCGTCGCGCGCCACCGTCCAGTGGTAGCCGCGGAGGCGGCGGAAGACCGTGCGGGCCAGGTACGCGGGGATGTTGAAGCCGGTGTACTCGCGGTTGCCGCGGCGGAAGTACAGCGCGGGGTACGTGAGCTCGTACTTCTTCACCATGCTCTGCGTGACTTCGTAGATGTCAGCGCCCTGGTCGAAGTAGTTGATGTGGGGGTAGCCCGTGCCGATGTCCCACGCGACGCGGTAGCCCCAGCGGAGGGCGTGGCCGCCCGTGCGCGCGGTGTCGGTGGTGCGCCACATGGGCGCGTCGCGGTCCGACGAAGCCGCGGTGGGGCCCGTCTCGAAGTCGACCATCGACGCGTGGTCGCGCGGCCCGAACGAGCACAGCTGCCCGTTCACGATGCGCCAGCGGTAGCGCTCCTTCTCGGCCTCCGTGGCGGCGCGGCAGCGCGCGGGGTCGAACACGTTCATCTGCCGCGCGAGCTCGGTGTAGTGAATGGGCAGCACGCCCGACTCTTCGAGCACCGGGTCGCGGTAGTTGATCTGGTCGAGCTCGCTCAGCTGCGTGCGAAGGCGCGCCGAGAAGCGGTCCTGCTGCTCGGCAGCCGAGCCGCCGCGGGCGGGGTCGAGCTCCATCGTCTCGAGCACGCGACCGTAGAGGAGCCCCATCGCGTAGTGGTCATAGGCGCCGATGCCGACGGTCTCGTCGAAGCGCTCCCACTGGTACTCCATCACCGAGGTGTTGCCGAAGTAGTTGATGCCCGCGTGGGGCGACTCGGTGTCGGCGATGCCGAGCTCCTCGTCGGTGGGCGCGTCGAGGTAGCGCGGGCCCATGCAGTTGTCGTTGTTGCGCTGCGCCCCCTGATTGCGCACGTTGCGGCAGTCGTTGGCGGTGCACGTCGGCGTGCAGGTGCCGGTGGCCGAGGCCGTGCCGTTGTTCGTGCGAAGCTGCCAGTACTGGGGGTTGTAGTTCATCGAGTCGTAGCTCGACACGGGCACGTGGTAGAGCCCGAGCGAGTGGCCGATCTCGTGGAGCGCGATGCCCTTGTAGGCGTCTTGCCGGAGGTCTTGAAAGATGCGCGCGGCGCGGGCCTCGGGCGTGAGCGCGGCGTACTTCTGCCGGAACCAGCGGGCCACGCCCTGCAGGTCTTCGCTGCCCACGAAGGGCGGCGCGCCGGCGTCTTGAAAGCAGAAGCCCCGGCGCTCGAGGCGCGCCATGAGGTCGTTGCGGGTGTTCTCCGCGAGCTCGGGGTCCATGCGGCGCAGCGGAGAGGCCTGATCGAGGAGGGCCTGCGACTGCTGGGCGTTGGGGTCGAAGCCCAGGTTGGCGAGCCAGTGCGAGTCGACCATGTCGGCCTCGATGGCCGTGTTGCGAAGCTGCGCCGACAGGGCGTTCACGCGCTGCGCCGTGCGGGTGGCCGACGGGGCGATGGGGCTCGAGGTGTCTTCGAAGAGCCGCGTGTGCAGCGCCGCGCCGCGCTCGAAGGTCGCGACGCCCGTCGAGGTGAGGCCCGCCTCGCGCGCCGCGTGGCGGCCGTCGATGGCGTTGGTGCGCGCCTCGACGTCGGCGTCGGAGTAGCTCTGCCGCGGCTCCGCCGTGGGGTTGCGGAGAATGCGCGAGAAGCGCTCGACGGCGGCGCCCTCGACGAAGTCAGACACGCTGAGCTCGCCGTTGGCCATGAGAATGTAGTCGCGCTGCTGCGCGGCCGCGTAGTCGACGGAGCGGCCCATGTTGAAGCCGCCGTTGCACACGATCTCGCCCGTGAGCGGGTCATAGCCCCAGTGGGCGATGCCGCCGAAGGGCGCGCGCGTGTTGCCGGGCCAGTACGTCATGTGGTGGTGACGCAGGTCGCCGAGGCGCGCGCGGTAGCCCACCTCGCGGCCCGCGCGGGGGTTGTCGCTCGCGACCACGGGGTTGTGGCAGAGCACCACCGTGGGGCCGTTGGAGTCCTTGGGCTTCGCGGCGAGCCAGGCGCCGTCGACCTGGGGCACCGTGCCGGCGTCGAAGAACTGGTTGTGACACGCCTCGCGGGCGCCGCCGGTGCGGCGGCATTCGACCTCGCGCGCGTTGGCCACGGCCGACATGATGGCGGCGTTCCAGCTGTCGGCGATGTCCTCCGAGGGGCCGCGCACGATGGTGCTCGCGGCGTCCAGCGCCGTGGGGAGCCGCGCCGTCTGCGTGCCGTCGGCGTTGCGAACCACCACGTGGTTCTGCATCTCCGCGGGCATCTCCTGGTTGGCGTAGTACGCGATGGTGCGCACCTCACGCTCGCGGTAGGGCAGCGTGCAGCGGCCCATCACGGTGTCGCACTGCGAGCCGGGGTGCGCGACGGGGCACTGGTCCGCCGTGCCGTCGTTGTTGGCGTCGGCGTTGGCCGTACACGCCACCACGGGGGCGAGGTGCGAGCG
>CAISKJ010001385.1 GCA_903885885.1 uncultured delta proteobacterium | reverse complement strand
TCGACGTCGCGCGGCGCGTGCGCGGCATCCCCGTCGACGTGGCGCCGCGGGAGGGCGGCGTCCTCACGGTTCGCGTCGACCCGCGCGGCTGGTTTCAAGGCGCCGACTTCTCCGAGCTCGCGGCCCTCCCCGGCGACGCCCGCGGGGTGCGCGCGTTCTCGCCCAACGACAACGTGGGGCGCGCGTTCCTCAACGCGGCGCGCGCCTCGCGCGGGGTCTACGCGATCACCTTCGCGGCGCAGTAGGGCCGCCGGCGGGGTGATTTGCGATTGCCCGCGGGGGGCGATAGGGTCGCCGCCATGCGCTCTGTGAGCCTTGGTCAGCGGCTCTACTTCGCGTGGCACCTGCCGACGGTGCTTCTCGCCGTGGCGGCCCTCGCCGTGGCGGCCGTGATGGCCCGCTCGCTCGCGCGCGATCACCTCGACGCGCGCGCCCGCTACCTTCGCTGGAGCGTCGTCGGGTGGAGCAGCGTGTTCGCCTCGATCCTCAGCGTGGTGGTGTGGCCGTACCTCAACGCGGTGGCCTCGGTGGGCGTCGAGGCCGACGGCACGTGGCGGCTGCGCAACTACCTCGGCGTCGAGCTGGCGCGTGTGCCCGCGGGCGAGACGCGCTCGCTGCGGGCCCTCGACCTCGGCGGCCTGCGGTGGGGCGCTGGGCACGTCGAGGTGGTGCGCGCGAGCGGCGAGACGCTCCGCACGGTGCGCATCGGCGGGCAGACCTTCGGGCGCTTCTGCGCCTCGCTGGGGTACACCGCGGAGATGCAGCGCGAGGCCTTCGGGTCGGTGCTGATCCCGCCGCACACGTTCACGGCGCGCGGCCCGGCGATGGGGCGCGCGCTCGCGTCACGCTGACGGCGCGGTGCGGCAATGGCCGCGACGCGGAGTTTGATCTTGTGAGACAGGGCGCGCAGCGTTACGAGCCTGAGGCAACTGTCATGGAATACACGGTCACGTTGATCCCTGGTGACGGGATCGGTCCTGAAGTCACCGAGGCTGCGCAGCGGGTGATCGCGGCGAGCGGGGTGAAGATCCAGTGGGAGCGCCACGACGCCGGCGCCGAGGCCGCCGAGCGCACGGGCAACCCCTGCCCCGACGCGCTCATCCAGTCGATTCAGCGCAACCGCATCGCGCTCAAGGGCCCCGTGGGCACGCCCATCGGCAAGGGCTTCAAGTCGGTGAACGTGACGCTGCGCCGCGCGCTCGATTTGTACGCGTGCCTGCGCCCCGTGCGGTCGCTCGTGGGCGTCGAGTCGCACTACAAGAACATCGACCTGGTGATCATCCGAGAGAACACCGAGGGCCTCTACTCGGGCATCGAGCACATGGTGGTGCCCGGCGTCGCCGAGAGCCTCAAGATCGTCACCGAGAAGGCCTGCATTCGCATCTCCGAGTTCGCGTTTCGCCACGCGCGCGTCACGGGCCGCAAGAAGATCTCGATCGTGCACAAGGCCAACATCATGCGCCTCACCGACGGGATGTTCCTCGACGTGGCCCGTCGCACGGCGCAGCGCTTCCCGGACATCGAGGTCGACGAGGTGATCGTCGATGCGTGCGCGATGCAGCTCGTGCGAGACCCGTCGCGCTACGACGTCCTCGTGATGGACAACCTCTACGGCGACATTCTCTCGGAGCTCTCGGCGGGCCTCGTGGGCGGCACCGGCGTGGTGCCCGGGGCCAACCTCGGCGACGAGTGCGCCGTCTTCGAAGCCGTGCACGGGAGCGCGCCCACCATCGCAGGTCAGGGCGTCGCCAACCCGACCGCGGTGATCCTGTCGGCCGCGCTCATGCTCCACTCGATGGGCGAGCGCGAGGCCGCGCGCCGCATCGAGCGCGCCGTCGAGCGCGTGTACGCCGAGACCGACGTGCGCACGCCCGACCTCGGCGGCTCGGCGAGCACCGGCGTGTTCACCGACGCCATCATGCGACTGCTGTGACCCCGCAGCAGCGCACCGGCGCCGTCGTCGCGATCACCCTCGCGGCCGCCGCGGGGGCCGTGCTCGCGCTCCGTCCACGGCCCGCTGCGCGCCGCGCAGAGACCACGCTGACAGCACCGCCCGCCGTGCCCGCGCCGCGGGGGTC
>CAISKJ010001384.1 GCA_903885885.1 uncultured delta proteobacterium | reverse complement strand
TCGTGCGCGACGAGCTGCCGGCAAAGCTGGCGAAGCGCGCCGCGCTCCCCTCCGTGCCTACGCGATAGCGCGCGCTCCTTCTGCTGCGGTTTCGGCGCGTCGCGCCGTCTGATACAACCGCCCGATGCGCGTCGCGCTCGGCTACTTCATCCTGCTGTTCACGGTGCTCTACGCGCTCACGCGCAACCACCGCTGGGCGCTCTTCGGGATGATCGCGTGCGACAACATCCGCCCCGGCGACGAGCACATCGGCTTCGGCATGGGCTCGGTGCGCTTCTCCATCAGCTACTACGCGGTCTCGCTCGGGCTCTTCCTGTTCTTCTACCGACGCTATCGGCTCACGAGCGACCGCTTCCACTGGGGCGTTCTGTTGATCTTCCTGTCGGTGGTCAACTCGGCCCTGCACGCGCCCTGTTATGGCCCCGCGGTCTTTCAGATCGACAACTATTTCAAGATGCTGATGCAGTACTACCTCATCTGCGCGTTCATCCGAGACGAGCGCGAGTCGAGGGAGCTGTTCTGGGCCATCGGCCTCTCCGTGGTCACCGTCGCGATCCGCTTCTGCTGGGGCAAGTTCTTCGGGTACGAGCGCAACTTCGAAGGCGCCACGGGCGACCGCAACGAGATGGCCATGGCCTGCGTGATGGCCGTGCCCTTCATGGCCGTGCTCGGGCTCACCACGAAGCACATCGGGTACCGCCTCCTGGCGTGGTCTACCCTGCTGCCCCTCACGCTCACCATCGGGTTCTCGCTCTCGCGCGGCGGCATGCTCGGGCTCATCGCCGTGGGCGGGTACGTGCTCTACCGGCTGCACCACAAGCGGTGGATCATCGTGGTGGGCATCGCCGTGGCCCTCGTCGGCGTGGCCAACATGCCCTCGGAGATCGTGCAGCGCTTCTCCACCATCGGCACCGCTTCGAAGAAAGACGCGAGCGCCATCGGCCGGCTCAACGCGTGGGGCGCCGCGAAGAACATGGCCCGCGACCGCCCCCTCACGGGCGTCGGGCCGGGCAACTTCCTCGTGTGGTTTCGGCGCTACGCGCCCGACCCCAACGACATCCACGTCGCCCACTCGTCGTTCTATCAGCTGCTGGGCGAGCAGGGGTACCCCGGCGTCGCCATCTGGATCTGGCTCGTGGCGATGAGCTGGCTCGTCGCAAGCTGGGTCGAGGTGCGCGTCGCCCGCCTCGAGAAGGGCAAATGGACCAACACGCGGTACTACCTCGTGATGGTGAAGTCGTCCTGGGTCGGGTACGTGCTGTGCGGCGCGTTCCTCTCGCAAGAAGACATGGATTTCTTCTACCACCTGCTGGCCATCGTCTCGCGCTACGCGGTGTTCACGAAGCGCCGCGAAGACGAGCTCCGCGACGCCCAGAAGAAGGCCCTCGTAGCGCAGGCCAACAAGCCCATCGAGGTGCCCGTGGTGGTCTCCCAGGGCGTCTGATTCTCGGTCGCGCGCGCGTGTTGCTCGGCGCGGGTTTTCGCGCTCAACTCGCGCGATGCGCCGCGTGCAACGACTCTCGCTCCTGGCGGCCGCGCTCTCCCTCGGGGCGTGCGCCAAAGACATCCCGTGGGAGCCCCTCCCCCCCTCGTACGGCTACCCCTCGACGGCCGCCCGCAACGCGCTTCCCTTCGACCCCGAGTCGGGCCCCGCGCTCGACCACGACCGCATGAGCGCCGACGGCAGCGCGTACGCCGCCGACGCGCTCGCCCACGTTCCCCTCGGGCTGCTCTTCGCGCTCACCGTCGCCTTCACGTGGTACCACCGCCGCCGCGCGGTGATGGAGCAGGCCTCGAACCCCGTCGGCCCCCTCGCCGACGGCCCCGCGGTGATCTTCGGCACCGTCGAGCGCGACCCGAGCTGGAACGGCCCCGTGGTGCGCCTCGACCTGCACCAGAAGGGCACCGAGTGGTGCCACAAGGGCAGCTGGCACCACCAGTGGCGCGAGACGCACCGCACCCTCAACCGCCGCCCCTTCGTGGTCGTGCGCGACGACGGCGTGCGCGTGCAGGTCGAGCCCGACGAGCGCGTCGTGCTCCACGACGAGCCCGACACGGTGCGCCACGCGGTCGACGCCCGCACGCGCGTGGCGGCCATCGAGCCGGGCCAGCGCGTGCACGTCTCCGGCGCGCTCGCGGGCGCGGCCCTCGCGCAGTCGTCGGCCGGCGGCGCGTACCGCGGCGGCTAC
>CAISKJ010001383.1 GCA_903885885.1 uncultured delta proteobacterium | reverse complement strand
CCGGCACCTCGACGCGCAGCTCCAGGGCCTCTTCGACGACCTCGACCCGTACGCGTTCGGCGCTCGCCCACCGTCGCGCGCCGATCGACTCGCCCAGCGGCCCCTCACGAAACACCTCGAGCGCGCCTCGCACCCGCGTGACGGCGTCGTCGGGCAGCGCGCCCTCCACGCGCAGCATCACCGCGGCCCCGCGCTCGACCACGTTGGCGGTGAGCTCGACGTCGTGAACGCCCTCGAGCAACGTCTCGGGCGCTTGCATTTGCACCGTCACGGGGATGGTCGTGCCGTGCCACCGGAGCAGCGTCTCGTCGTCGCCGACGCCCTCACGGCCGCGCAGCGCGAGCTCGTTGGCGCGCGCGCTCGTGGGGCCCTCACCGTAGGCGACGAAGGCGCACGCGTTCCACACCGCGAGGGAGACGGGCTCGCGCCCGAGGGTGCCCTCGACGCGGATCACCCCGTCGCGCTCGTTGCGCCCTCGCGGTGGCAAAAGCCGCTCCCAGAGCATCGCCTCGATGCGCCGCGTGTCGAAGGCCCCGACGCCCGCGCTCCACGTGGTGCGCGCGCTCCACGCGATGACGGCGCGATCGACGGTGCGCACGTCGTAGCCGACGCGCCGCGCCCGATCGAAGAGGGCCTGGTCGCCCGCGTCGTCGAAGGCCCGCGCGAGCGCCCTGCCCAGCCGCGGGTGCTCGAAGAGCGCGCGCGGTCGCAGCACCACCCAGCTCGTGGCGCCGTCGGGGACGAGCGCGCGCAGCGAGGTCGGGCACGGTCGCGGTGGTCGAACCGGAGAGGCAGCGCGCGCGCCGGGAGTGATCGCACCCCGCGACGCGCACGCCGTGAGAAGGGCGGCGAGGAAGAGGCCGCTCAGGCCTGGGCCTTGGGGCGATCCTTCTCCTTGGCCTCTTTCTTGGGGGCCTCGGGCTTCTCGTCGGGCTTGCCGTTGAGGTTGCCGGGCTTCTTGAGGTTGTGCTTCGCCAGCACCTCGACCTCGATGCGCGTGAAGACCTCGGGATTCTTGTCGAGGAAGCTCTTCGCGGCCTCGCGCCCCTGCCCGATTCGCTCGCCCTTGTACGAGTACCACGCGCCCGACTTCTCGACGATCCCCGCCTCGCTGGCAAGGTCGAGCAGGTCGCCCAGGCGCGAGATGCCCTGGCCGTACAGAATGTCGAACTCCACCTCGCGGAAGGGGGCCGCCATCTTGTTCTTCACCACCTTCACGCGCGTGCGGTTGCCCACGACGGTCTCGCCGTCTTTGAGGGCGCCCACGCGGCGCACGTCGAGGCGCAGCGACGAGTAGAACTTCAGCGCGTTGCCGCCCGTGGTGGTCTCCGGGTTGCCGAACATCACGCCGATCTTCATGCGAATCTGGTTGATGAAGATCATGAGGCAGTTCGAGCGGTGCACCGTCGCCGTGAGCTTGCGCAGCGCCTGCGACATGAGCCTCGCCTGCAGGCCCGGCAGCTGGTCGCCCATCTCGCCCTCGATCTCGGCCTTCGGCACGAGCGCCGCCACCGAGTCGATCACCACGATGTCGACGGCCCCCGAGCGCACGAGCATGTCGGCGATCTCGAGCGCCTGCTCGCCGTTGTCGGGCTGCGAGATGAGCAGCTCGTCGGTCTTCACGCCGAGCTTCTTGGCGTAGTTGACGTCGAGCGCGTGCTCGGCGTCGATGAAGGCCGCCACGCCGCCCGCCTTCTGCGCCTCGGCGATGCCGTGCAGCGAGAGCGTGGTCTTGCCCGAGCTCTCGGGGCCGTACACCTCGATGATGCGCCCGCGGGGATAGCCGCCGACGCCGAGCGCGATGTCGAGCGAGGTCGACCCCGACGAGATCACCTTCACCTCGTTGGCGGCGTCTTTCGCGTCGGTGTCGAGGCGCATCACGGCGCCCTTGCCGTACTGCTTCTCGATCCCCAGCAGGGCCAGCTCGAGCGCCTTCTTGCGATTCTCGTCCATGGTCTTTGATCTCCGATGTGCGCCCGCCACGAAGACGCGGGCAATCTGGTCAAAACACTTCGAGGCGCCGTCTCATCGCCTCGACGAACCGTGGTGTAGCACCGGCACTGAACACCCGTAAAGGCCTCACCCCTCTTTGGGTGACATATCCTGTCTCGACCTCTCGGGGGAGCTTTGTTTCACGGCGCTTTGCGCGCTCCGTTGCTCGCCGAGGGGGTGCCGCGAGAGCGCGTGGTACTCCGCGCCGTTGCGCTGGAGGTCGCTGCGGTAGAGCACCACGTCGTGCGCGGCGCCGACGCCCGCGTCGAGGCGCACGGGGGTGACGGGGTCCAGAGCTCCTGCCTGATGCTTCACCCGGGCGAGGGTCACGTGGCCCAGGAAGGGCCTCTTCTCGCGGGGAAAGCCCAGTTCGAAGCACGCCTCGTCGACGTCGCGGGCGAGCGCGGCGAGCGCCTCGTGGCCGTCGGTCACGCCCACGGCGAGCACCCGCGGCGCCTCGCGGTCGGGGAGCGCCACCAGGTCGCGAAAGCCCAGGCGCAGCGCCCCGTGGCGCCGCACCACCGCGGCGAGCGCGTCGGAGACGGCCGGCGCGACGCCCGCGTCGACCTCGCCGAGAAACTTCAGCGTGATGTGCAGGTTGGGCGGCGGCACCCAGGCGGCCTTCCAGCCCGCGGCGTCGAGCGAGCGGCGCAGCGCGCGCGAGAGGTCGACGAAGCGCCGCGTGGTGCCCAGGTCGACGAGGCACCCGACGAAGGCGCGCACGGTCTCCATCGGTCAGCCGCACACCGAGGCTTGAAACGTTTCGACGGGGCCGAGGCAGGCCTTGCGCACCAGCGCGAGGGCCGCGTACGCCGCCTGGCGCTGCACCGACGCGCGGTCGCCCACGAAGCGCCGCTCGACCACCTCGGTGCCCCGCGCCGACGAGAGCGCGAAGAACACCGTGCCCACGGGCTTCTCGGGGCTCCCGCCGCTGGGGCCCGCGACGCCGCTCACCGACACCGCGAGGTCGGCGCCCGCGATGCGCCGCGCGCCGTCGGCCATGGCCCGCACGCACTCGCCCGAGACCGCCCCGTGCCCGATGAGCACCTCGCCGGGCACGCGCAGCACGCGCTCTTTCATGGCGTTGGCGTAGACCACCGCGTCGAGGAGGAGGTAATCGCTCGACCCGGGCACCGCCGTGAGCATCGCGCCGATGAGCCCGCCGGTGCAGCTCTCGGCCACCGCGAGGGAGTACCCGCGGCTCCGCAGCGCGCGCCCCACGGCGCCCGCGTACTGCTCGTCGTCGGTGCCGAACACCGCGTCGCCGAGGCGCGCGCGCACCTCCGCCGCGGCCCGCTCGGCGAGGGCCCGCGCGGCGCCGAAATCGTCGGCCCGCGCGAGCACCTTCACGTCGACCTCGGGCGAGCGCACGCGGTACCCCAGCGTGAGGCCCGGCAGCGTGGCCTCGAGGCCCGCGAGCTTCTCGCCGACGGCGCTCTCGCCGAGGCCGTAGGTGCGCAGCGCGATCTGGTAGCTGCGCGGCGCGGCCATGGCCACGATGCGACGCACCACGCACTCGTCGAAGATGCGCTCCATCTCGACGGGCACGCCCGGCATGAAGAAGCAGTCGGCCTCGCCGACGCGGAGCCGAAACGCCGGCGCCATGCCCCCGGGGTTGCCCATCACCTCGGCGCCCTCGGGCACCTCGGTCTGCCGCTCGGCGAGGGCCGTGAGGGCGCGCCCGGTGGTCTGAAACCGCCTGCGCAGGGCCTCGAGCGCGGCCTCGTCGCGCACCACCGCGACGCCCGCCACGGCCGCCGCCGCGGAGACCGTCACGTCGTCGGTGGTGGGCCCGAGGCCGCCCGTCGCCAGCACCACCTGACGCGTGGCGCCGAGGCGTCGCAGCGCGTCGCCGATGCGCTCGGCGCTGTCTTCGACGCACGCGATCTCGCGCACCTCGAAGCCCAGCGCCGTGAGCCGCTGCGCGAGCCACGGGGCGTTGGTGTCGGTGATCTCCCCTCGGGTGAGCTCGGTGCCGATCGAAAGGATCGAGGCTTTCATGGATAGGACCGGCGACGCTACGAACGAGCGACTCCCGCGGTCAAGCGCTCACGGCCCACGAACGTCACCGCACCGTGAGCCGCGCCGCGCCGCGCACGCCGAGGCGCAACAGCCCGCTGGCCGCGTCGTGGTGCCAGCACCCGTCGCAGCCGTTCAGTACCGTGCGCGCGTCGGGCGCCATCGTGAGCGCCGCACCGCCCTCGCGGAGCACCGTCGTCGGGGCCGCGCTCGCGGGCGATCCCCGGTGCGCGAGGTCGAGCTCGGCGCGCAGGTCGCTCGCCTCGGAGCCCGGCGCGAACTCCACGCGCAACGCAGCGGCGCTCTCGTCGACGGCGATGCGCGCGCCGTCTTCGAGGGTGAAGCTGCGCGTGCCCGCGGGCACGATGCGCGCGCGCACGATGCGCTGACGGTCGGCGAGGTCGACCACGTCGGCCGCGTCGGTGCGCGCGAGCGTGACCACGTCGTCGGCGAGCATCGGGATGATGGCGCCCTGCCGTACGAAGAGCGCGGGGCGACCGAGCGGCGCAGCGACCATCACGTCGCGCGGGCCCGTGAAGAGCTCGCCGGTGAACCAGTGGACCCACGCGCCGGGGGGAATGTGCACCGCGCGCGAGGTGGCGCCCGCGGTCACCACGGGGGCCACGTAGAGGTCGTCGCCGAGGAGGTAGGCGTCGCCGTCCATCTGCGATCCGGGGTCGTCGGGGAAGGCGAGCGCGAGGGCCTGCACGGGGGGCGTTCCGTCGCGCGAGGCCGTGGCCGCGTGGGCGCGCAGGTAGGGGATGAGGTCGTTGTGGAGCCGCGCGAGCGAGCGGTAGATCGTGGTCGCCTCGGCGTCGTAGGACCAGGGGTTGTGGCTGTCTCCGCCGCCGCCGAGCTGGAGAATGGGTGAGAGCGCCGTGTGCTCGGCCCAACGCAAGAGCACCTCGCGCGTGGGCCGTCCGCCGCGGTATCCGCCGGTGTCGGCGCCGAAGTTGGGGAAGCCGCTCGCGGCCAGCGAAACGAGCGCGTGCACCGAGGCCGGGAGGCCGCCCACCTGACGGCGTCCGTTGGTCACGGTGGCGCGGCGAAAATCGTTGTCGAGGTCGCCGGGCCAGATCACATCGGCGTGCCGCTGACCGCCCCAGCTCGACCCGCGCACGAGGAGAAAGCCCTCGCCGCCCGAGCGCCGCAGGAACGCGTTCTGATAGGCCTGGTGATAGAGCTGCGGATACGTCGCGTGCATCGTGCGCTCGTCTTCGCCGTTCGAAAACATGAAGCCGGGCCGCGCGCCGATGATGTCGGTCACGATGTCTTCGCCGTAGTCGAGCTTGAAGCCTCGCACGCCGAGGTCGACGAGGGCCTCGAGGCGCGACGTCCAGAAGGCGGACGCGGCCGTCGAGGTGAAGTCGATCATGGCGCCGTTGGAGTCGGGCATACCGCCCGCGGCGCCGGGCGACGACACGCTCACGTAGGGTTCGCCCGAGGGGCGCAGGCGCACGAGGTAGCCGCGGTCGCGGGCCTCGACGTAGAGGCGCTCGGCGGCGTTGGCGGGCGCCTGCCCCGCGGGCACGGCGTCGAGGTACGGCGTGCTCCACACGAGCACCTTGAAGCCCATGCGCGCGAGCTCGGCGAACATCGACGGCGGATCGGGGAAGCGCGCCGTGTCGAACTCGCTGTCGTTGTAGGAGCGCTGCCAGGGGTTGTCGATCCAGATCGTGGTGGTGGGAATGCCCTCGGCGCGGATGCGACGCGCGTCTTCGAAGAGCTCGTCGCGGTTCGCCCACTCGTTGCGCCAGTGCATGGGGCCGAAGACCCACCGCGGCGGCAGCCTCGGGAGCCCCGTGCGTCGCGTGTACGCCGCCACCACCTGCGAGGGCCGCTCGCCGACGAAGAGCAGCACGCTCGCGCTCGACGTTTCGAAGGTGGCCGACACGCGGCTCGCCTCGGTGGAGGCCACGTCGAAGGCGCCCGGCGCGCGCGTCTCGACGAACATGCCGTACGCGCGCGTGGAGACGAAGAACGGAACGGGCACGTGGTGCTCGTTGGTGCTCGACGCGCTGCCGCTCTCGATGCCGAACTGCATGGGCACCACGGTGCCCCGCGCGTCGGCCTCGCCGAAGCGCTCGCCGAGGCCGTGGTACTGGCCCGCGTCGGCGCGGAGGTTCCATCGCAGCATGGCGGCGTCGCGGCCCGCGGCGGCGCACTCGACGCGGTACACGCCCTCCTCGACGCGCGAGAGCGACACGGTGACGGGCCCCGCCGCGCCGAGGTCGTAGGTGACCGCGTTGCGCGCGCCGTCTTCGCCCGTGACGGCCGCGGGCGTCTGCCACGTGATGCCCGCGGGCTCGCGCAGGCGCGTGTCGGGGGCGCGCGACTCCGACGGCCCCCCTTTGCTCGCGCCCACCTCGAGGAAGCTCTCGCCCTCCGGCGATGCGAACCACACGCTCCCGTCGGGGCGCTCGACGCGCAGCGCGAGGCCGCGCGGGCCCGCGGTGACGGTCACCCGCGCGCGGGCGTCGTCGACGCGCAGCGTGGCCGTGCGCGTGGGCGCGTCGGGCGCGTCGG
>CAISKJ010001382.1 GCA_903885885.1 uncultured delta proteobacterium | reverse complement strand
GCCTGGTCTCTTCACTCCGTCGTCGCCTACGCGCGCGACCTCGACCCCGAGCTCCGCGTGCTCCTCGTGGGCGCCGACGCGATGCTCGACCCGCTCGCGCACCCGCGCGGCCCCGCGGCGCTCGCTGCGATCGACGTCGAGGCGCACATCGAGGGGCGGGGGCGCTTCGGTCGCTTCGACGACGACGCGGCGGGTTGACGGCGTGATACCGTCGCCGCCCTCCACGCCGACCCTTTACCGAGAGTGAGCGGGCCGATGAGCAACGTCTCTGTTCAGAGCGACAACAACACCACCGACGCGCCCAACGCGGGCACGGGCAACATCACCGAGGCCAACCGCCCGGTGCAGGATCCCGGCACGCCCGCCGAGCAGGCGGAACGCGCGAAGAAGCGCTCGGGCGAGGCCGAGGAGGCGTGCGGGGGCACCTCCCAGGCGTACAACGTCACCGTGCCGTTCTCGGGCACCACGATGTGCTTCGGCTCCGCCGCGGGCGGCGCGGGGGCGAGCCTCACCACGCTGGGGCAGGTGCTCGTCGACGCGGTGGGCACCATGGGCCTGCAGTCGAAGGGCAATTTCTCTGCGCAGACCAACGCCGCCATGGCGCTGCTCTCGGCGGCTTCTACGCAGGCGCACTCGCAGGGCGGGGTCGAGATCTTCGCGGGCGGCGGCATGGCGCCGGGCGCGTGCGGCTCGGGCGCTACCGCGACGCCGGGGCCCAACGCGCCCCCCGCCAAGACGGCCGAGAAGGTCACCGAGGTGGCCTGCGCGGCCGCCTCGCTCGCCAAGACCTACAACGACTTCAAGACCAACCTCGAGTCGGCCAAGAGCGCCGACAGCGCCTACGCCGCGGCGCGCGACACCGCCGGGCGCGACGCCGCCGCGGGCGAGGCCTTCGCCGCTGAGCTCGGCATCATGAAGTCGGGTCTCGATGTGCTCAAGACGGGCGCAGGCGTGGGCGCAGCCTTCGCGAGCGACGGCACCAAGGCCGCGGCCAAGGGCGTGGGCGCGGGCCTCGAGACGGCCGCGGGCATGGTGGGCATGATGGCGGGCGCGATGAAGGGCGACATCGGCAGCGTGGTGAGCGGCCTGTCGGGCATGATCGGCGGCGGCGCGGGCCTCGAGGTGGCCGCGGGCGGCGGCGGCGTCGACATCGAAGAGCGCGCGTCGGGCAACATCAAGATGGTGTCGGCCTCGAAGATCACCGGCACCGCCCCCATCGGGATCGATTTCAAGACCGCGAACAAGTTCTCGGTCACGGCGGCGCTCGTGGTCGACTTCACCACCATCAGCTGGGGCACCTTCGCGGCGGCCAAATTCGAGGTGAAATCCATGGGCGCGGTGAAGACCTCGTCGTCGACCCTCGAGATGAAGGCCAAGGCCACGGGCAAGATCACCTGCGGCGTGAGCCTCACGGCGAAGGCCCCCGTCGTGACGATCGACGGCGACACCACCGTGACCAAGACCCTCACGGTGAAGAAGGACACGCACCTCAAGGCGAAGCTCCTCGTCGACAACAACACCAAGATGAAGGGTGAGCTCCTCGTCGAGAAGAAGACCACCCTCAAGAACGTGCTCACCGTGCACAGCCGCACCACCCTCAAGGCCAACATGACGGCCGAGAAGAGCATCGTGGTGAAGAGCGACGCGACGGTGAACGGCAAGCTCCGCGCGAAGAGCCAGGTCACGCTCGGCTGAGCGCAACGTTCCCCCCGATGCGAGAGATCACCACCCTCGAGGCCTTCGACGCGGCCCTCGCCGACGGCGTAGGCCTCACCGAGCTCGCGGTGCGCGGCCTCGACCTGCGCGCGCGGCGCTTCGTCGACATGAGCCTCACGGGCGTGGCCTTCGTGGCCTGCGACCTCGACGACGCCGTGTTCGTGCGCTGCCCGATGCGCGGCGTGTTCTTTCTCGGGTGCACGCTGCGCAAGGCCTTCATCGCCGAGACCTCCCTCACGCAGACGGCCTTTATGCCCTACGAGGGTGCGCCCTGCGTGCTCAGCGACGCCATCGTGGGCCACGCGTCGGCCGACGAGGTGGTGTTTCACCGCGCCGAGATGTCGGGCCTCGTGCTCGTGGCCTCGACGCTCTCGCACGTGCAGCTCGACGCCTGCGCCATGCCCCGCGCGCTCTTGCAGGGCGTGCGCTTTGAAGTGCTCGACGCGCGCGGCAGCGACCTCGCGGGCCTGCGCGCCGAAGACGTGTCCGTCGAGGCCGCCGACCTCTCCGACTGCGACCTGCGGCAGATCTCGGCGCCGGGCCTCGCGCTCGCGGGCGTCGAGCTCACGCGCGCCCTCCTCGCGGGCGCCGACCTCGCGGGCGCCTCGTTGCGCGCCATCGATTTCACCGCCGTCGCCTCGATGACCGTTCACCTCGCGGGCGCCGACCTCACGGGCGCGCGCCTCGCGGGTGTCGACCTCACGCAGGCCGAGCTCGCGGGCGCCACCCTCGACGACGCCGACCTCACCCGCGCCGTGCTCGACGGCGCCGACCTCACCGACGCCACGCTCTCCCGCGCGCGGCTCGCGGGCGCGTCGCTGCAGGGCGCCGCGGTGACGGGCGCCGACCTCTCGTTCGTCGAGGCTCACGGGGCCGACCTGCGCGTGCGCACGGCCGCGTCGGTCACCCTCTCGCAGAGCGACCTCACGGGGGCCGACCTGCGCGGCGCCTCGTGGAGCGAGTGCCTCTTCGACGCGGTGAAGCTCACCGGCGCGCGCCTCGACGGCGCGCACTTCGTCGCGTGCTCGATGGAGGGTGCCGACGGCGCGGGGCTCTCGCTCCGCGGGGCAACGTTCGATGCGTGCTCGTGGGCCGGCGCCTCGCTCGTCGAGGCCGACCTCTACGGCGTCGCGCTCGACGGCTGCGACTTCACCGGCGCCGACGCGTCGCGCGCAGATTTTCGCGGCGCGCGCCTCCACGACGCCACCATGACCGATGCGGTTCTGCGCGGCGCGAGCTTCACGGGCGCCACGCTGTTTCGCACGGCGCTCGAAGGGGCGGCGCTCGATCAGGCCGACCTGCGCGGCGCCGACCTCACGCGGGCGGAGTTTGGCGCGGCCGACCTGCGCGCGTGCTTCGTCTCACCCGAGACGGTGTTCACCTGCGCGCAGATGGCGGGCGCCAACCTCGCGGGCATGGACCTCCGCGGGTGCACCCTCGACGACGTCGACCTCAAGGGCGCCACGCTCACGGGCGCGCGCTTCGACGAGGCGAGCCTCGTGCGCTGCGTGTTCACCGACGCGAAGCTCGACGGCGCGGTGCTCCTCAAGGCGCGGGCGCGCATGGGCGAGTTCGACGGCGCGGTGCTCCACGGCGCCGACCTGCGCGGGGCCGACCTGCGCGAGGCCAACCTCGCGGGCGCCAGCGCGCTGCGGGCGCGCTTCACGCTCGCGCGCCTCGACCGCGCCCGCTTGGCGAAGGCCGACCTGCGCGGCGCCGCGCTGGACCACTGCGTCGCGCGCTGGCTCGACCTGTCGCACGCCACGCTCGACGAGGCCGACCTCTCGCACGGCGATTTCACGGGCTCGGCGATGCACCGCGCCACGCTCCTCGGCGCGAGCCGCCTCGGCGCCGACTTCACCGACGTGACGGGCACCGATCAGGCGCTGGCCGAGGCCGAGGACTTTCGCGCGGGGCGGTGATGGCCCTCGAGCCATCGGGCGGCGGTGATCACCGTCTCGGGAGGGCCGTCACAGACGCGGGTCGTACGATCGGCGTAGTGGAGCGTGAGGGCGAGGAGGTCTGAGTCGTCGATGGGCTCGGCGCTGAACGCGCGCACCTCGGTGAGGGCGTAGGCCTCGTGCGGGCGGCCGATGAGGGCGCGCACGCGGCGAACGCGCAGCACGCCCGTCTCGGGCTCGACCTCGAGGTGCGTCACCGCGCTCACGGCCGCGGCCGAGGCGAGGCCCGCGAGGAGGATCCCGACGGCGGCGATGAACATCCCGATCACGGCCATCGAGACGGCGATGAAGGCCACGGGCCCGAGCACGACGGCGATCATCCACGGCGCGAAGCGGCGGATGGTGAAGCGCCGCGAGGGCGCCTCGGGGGGCGCTTCAGGAGTGGTCATCGAAGGTGACGGTGATGCCGTGGCGGGTGCGAATCTGGCTCTGCGTGGCGTTGGCCGCCGTGACCGGCGAGGCCGTCTCGTGGTTGGGCACCGACGAGAGGATGAGCGGGCGGTCGGGGTCGCCGTTCACGTGGACGAGGAGCACCTCCGTGCCCACGTGGAGGGGAAACTGCACGCCGTAGCCGCCGCCCGACGCGGGCTGCGCCATGCGGATCCAGCGCGAGGCCTTGCCGCCCGGGGCCCCCGCGAGGTCCCACGGGAGGATGACCTTGTAGCGCCCGTGCTCGTCGATGGGCGTGGCGCGGACGCCGTCGGCGGGGGCGTCGACCTTGCCGTGCACCACGCCCGGGATGCGCGGGATGGGCGTGACGCGCACGGGCCGCCAGGGCACCTCGTAGGGGATGGCGCTGAACTCGTTGTGGTACCCCGCCGAGCGCCCGCCGGCGCTCGTGAGGCCCTCCTGCTGCACCGAGTGGCGAACGTCGGTGACGACGTAGGTCTGCTCCATCGCGGCGAGAAAGTGGCCCTCGACGGCGAACTTGTGGCCCGCGCGCAGGCCGCGCACCGACGTGGCGCCGGCGTAGGTCTCGCGGTGCGCGAAGATCTCCTGCGCGCGCAGCTTCGCCACGCGGTTGCCGCCCGCGAAGTCTTTGAAGTGCTCGCCGTAGTACACGTGCTCGCCCACGCCGGCCGCGTCGACGGCCTGGTTGGCCGCGAGCTGCACCGAGGGCGTGCGGTAGTTGTAGTCGCGCAGGGTCACCTTGCCGGTCACCGTGCGGCGTGTGCGAGAGAGCGCCGTGATGCGACCTTCGGGGCCGTCGGTGTTGCCGCGCGGGTCGTACGCGAGGCTCTCGTAGCCCTCGAGCGCGGGGAAGGTGTTGTTGCCGTCGGCGAAGACCACCTTCGCGCCCTCTTCGCCGTGCTCGAAGAAGTAGAAGATGCCCTCGTACTCCATCACGCGCGACAGAAACTGAAAGTCGGTCTCCTCGTACTGAACCTTGTATTCGTAGGGCGTGTACTTCTTCGAAAGCCGAAGCTCATAGTCGGTGCCCTCGTGGAGGCCCGCCTCGTTGAGCACGTCTTTCAAGATCTGCGGCGCCGCGAGGTCGAGGTACACCCACGAGCCCGCGGTGAGCGTCGTGTCGAAGAGCCTGGGCACCACGCGCAGGTGGTAGAGCACGGGCGTCGGCTCGCTCATCGAGAGCATCTCGACCTCGCGCACGACGCCGTGAATCTTGTACTCCTCGTCGTCGCCGAAGGCGATGTACGCGCTGTTGCGGAGCATCTCGTCGATGGCGTCGAAGGCGAGCGGCGCGCCCGACGTGGTCTCGACGATGAGGTCGAAGGCGAAGAGCTGCGAGAGCCCCTCGTGGCCGTCGAGCTGGCGCACGAAGAGGTCGTTGGGCGCCAGCGCCGCGCTGCGAAAAACGGCGGTGTACCGCGTCGGGTTCTGCGTGGTCATCGCGACTCCTGCGGAGGGTCAGTGCTGTGCCTGGGAGACGGGCGCCGAACCTATCACAGCCCCGTCGCGCACCGGTAGGCGCGCCCCGGCGCGGCGCCTCTGGTGGGGGTGTGCGCGGTGCGATAGCGTCGCCCGACGCGCGATCGCGCCGCGATGAGGGTCCGATGGGCATGCTCGTTCAGAATCGCCTCGGCACGCGCTTCGAAGTGCTCGTTCACCCCGCCGTGTCGGTGGCCGCGGGGGTGCCCATCCCGTACGCGAGCCCCGAGTCCTTCGTGGCGACCTTCACCGCCGCGCAGCGGGCAGCGCTCCTGCGCGCGCTGGGCGTGAACGCGCGCTTCGCCTCCGTCGACCTGGTGTCGCTCCGCAACGTGCACAACGACGTGGCGGCCACGCGCTACCTCGTGGGCCTCGTGCGCGCGCGGCACATCGCGTTTCGCCACCCGACCGCGCCCGCGCCGAAGGCCCCCACAGCGGGC
>CAISKJ010001381.1 GCA_903885885.1 uncultured delta proteobacterium | reverse complement strand
CGGCACCGCGCCACGTCGCGCTTCTTCGGGTGGATCGCGTACACCCTGTCGCGCACACTCATTCGCGCGCGCCCCGACCAGCCGTACGACCTCACCGACTTCGACCAGACGCACATTCTCACCGCCGTGGGGTCGGTGAACCTCGGCCGCGGGTGGACGGTGGGCGCGCGCTTTCGCTACGTGACCGGCACCCCCAACGCGGCCCTCACGGGCGCGTTCTTCAACGCCGACACGCTCGTGTACGTGCCCGTGTACGAGGCCGTCACCTCGCAGCGCATCACCGATTTTCACCAGCTCGACCTGCGCGTCGACAAGACGTGGACGTGGTCGCGCGCCTCGCTCACGCTCTTTCTCGACGTGATGAACGTGTACAACCACGCCAACGCCGAGGGCTCCGCCGACAGCTTCGACTATCGGCAGCGCGGGCTCACCACGGGCCTCCCCATCGTGCCGAGCCTCGGCCTTCGCGGAGACATTTGATGCGCGCGAAGGGCATCGCGCTCGGGCTCCTCGCGGCCGCGTGCAGCGACACCGACTTTACCCCGCGCTGGCGCGTCGATCGCTTTCGTCTGCTCGCCGTCGTGGCCGACGCGCCCGACGCCCTGCCGGGCGACACGGTGACCCTCACGGCCGTCACCGCCGACCGCGCGGGGGTCACGTCCAACGTGTCGCTCGTGTGGCTGCCGTGCGCGCGCGTCGCCATCGACAACAACACCGGCGCCCGTACGTGCTCCGACGCGGCGCCCGCTGTGGTGACGGGCAATCCCGCGCGCGTCGCGCTCGCCGAGGCGCCCCTCAACGGCGCCCCGTGGACGGTCTTCGGCCTCGCGTGCGCGGGCGCCCCGCGGCTCGACGCGGGTTCGCTCGTTCCGCGCTGCGAGGGCGGCGAGGGCGAGGTGTTCGTGCGCACGATTCGCCAACGCGGAGCCGTCGCCAATCACAACCCGCGCATCGCGCGCATCACCTTCGACGGCGCCGAGCTGCGCGAAGACGTGAGCGGCCGCGTGGCGCCGTGCGCGCTCACCGACGCCGACGCGCGCGAAGCGGGGTGCGCGGCTCACACGCTGCGCGTCGAGTTCGCCGACGACGCGAGAGAGCGCGTGGTCGAGGTGCAATCCGATGGGTCGACGCGCACGATCCCCGAGTCGCTCGTGACGGAGTTTCTCGTCGACGGAGGCGACCTCGCGGGCGCGTTTCGCAGCGACAGCGACAGCGAGGGCGGTGCGGCGTCGCACGCCAACACGTTCCGCGCGCCCGCGTCGGGCGCGGTGCGCGTGTGGGTGATCGCGCGCGACGGCCGCGGGGGCTTCGACTTCGCGCGGCGCGCGCTCGCCGTGGGGATGTAGGCGGTAGCTCTCGGGCGCTGGAGCGCCACCAACGGGCGGGCGTGAGCACGCTCCGTCGGGGGAAGCCGGGGTTCGCCGGGTCCCCCGGCTCCACCACCGGGCAAATGCATGGCGCCGCACCGGGCTTTGCCCGGCGCTCCGTGGGTGCGCTCATCGACTCACGCGACGAGCGCGTTACTGCGGCGAGCGGGCGCGGAGCTATGCGCGCACTGTCTGTTCGCGCCGGGCAATTGCCCGGTGCGAAGCCCCTGTAGTTGCCCGGCGGTGATGCCGCGGGACGCGGCGAACCCCGGTGTGTGACTCGGTCGCGCTTACGCGCGACAGTGCGCTGCCGCACGTCGCCGGGCAGCCCTTCGGTTGACCCGCAAGGTCAAGGGTAGACCAACCAGGGTAGACAGAATCTCAACGTGCCCCGCGAGCGCAACGAAACCCGAGTTCGTAGCTACGGCTCGCGGCCACGCCGCCAACGCGGTAGGCCGCGCGCGCGACGGAGGCGAGGCTGCGGCTCCAGCCGCCCCCACGGAACGCGCGGCGTTCTGTTGACTGCGAGGGTGCAGATGCATCGCGCACATAACCCCCCTCGCCGTCGTGGTGGGCGTAGGCGTCGGCCGCATACACGTCGTCGACCCACTCCCACACGTTGCCCGCCATGTTGAGCAGGCCATCGGGCGTGGCTCCCGCGGCGAAGGCTGTCACCGGAGCCGTCGCACCGTAGTCGTCGTGCCAGTTGGGAATGGTGGTCGCTGTGATCCCATGGCCTCGCTGACGCCACAGGCGCCCGCACTCGTCGCCGCAGAAGTTCGCGTGCACCCCATCGATCACCTCACCGAGCCACGGCCACGTTCTCACCGCGCCACCGTCGCCGTTGCCCGTGCCGTGCGCCGCGTACTCCCACTCCGCTTCCCGGGGCAGACGGCGCGCGCCCTCAGTGTGACCCGACCACCCGCAGAAAGCGTTCGCCTGCTGCCAGTTCACGCAGTTGATCGGGTGGTCGAGGAGGTCGTCGTGGCCGCCGTTGCAGAACTGGCTGTAGGTTCTTCGATCTGCGGCGTTGAGGCCCGGCCACTCGACGGTGGTCGGCGCGGGTTCACACGCCCCCGCAGCCGCGCACGCGCGGTACGCGGCCACCGACACCTCCGTGCGTTCCATGCAGAAGGGCTGCGCGAAGCGCACGCGATGCTGCGGGTGCTCGTCGCTGCCACCCACTCCATCCGGTGAGCCCATGAGGAACTCGCCCGCGGGGATCAGCCGCATGTCATCAGGGCACGACGGCGGCGGTGGGGGCGGAGGAGGAGGCGGCACAGGTGCGTCACCCACGACGACGGCCCCGCCGTCGGTGTGGGCGTCGCCGTCGCCAGAACCGCCGCCGAAGCGCCACGCGACGAGCAGGGCCGCTACAGCGAGGCCCGCTGCCCCGGCGACGAGCGGCGTCCGCGAGCGCGCTGGCGTGGGCTGCGTGACGGCCACCGTCGTCTGCACGGGCGGAGCGACCACCGGCTGCGGCATCACCACGCGCACCGGCGCCGTGAAGCCCGCAGGGGTCATGGGGCGCTGCACCTCCTGGGTGAGGTCGCGTACAGGCGCTAGAGGCGCTGGCACCGGCGTCGGCGACGAGACAACCGACGCGCGAGCGAGCACCGAGTCGAGTTCGCGGCTCGCGACGTCGCCGTCGGCGAAGCGGACGCTCGGGTCTTGCGCGACGCACTGCGCGAACCAACCGTCGAAGCCGTCGGGCAGCGGCTGCACGACACCGCGCTGACGTGCCCGCTCCGAAGCGGCCACGGTCGCGCCACGGGCGAGCTCACCGTAGAAGTGATTGACGTCTTCGACCTCGCCCTGGTCGTCGAGCGACTCCCAGTAGTGCTTCGCGGTGAGCATCCAGAACGCGATGAGACCCAACGGCCACACGTCGGCGCTCGGGTGGAGCTTCGCCTTCTTGTTGCCCTGCTCCGGCGGCATCCAGGCCATGGTGCCCATCGCCTGCGACTGGAGCACGTGACTCTTGCCCTCGAGGATCTGCCTCGACAGCCCGAAGTCGAGCACCTTGAGCTTGGTGGTGCCCCGCGCGTCGGCCGCGCGTGCGAGAAAGAGGTTCGACGGCTTGAGGTCGAGGTGGAGCACGGGCTCGGGCTTCGCGTGGTGCGCAGCCTTGAGCGCGTGACCGAGCTCCATCAAGAGCTGCCGCGCGTCATTCCAGGGGAGGGCGCCCTGCTTCTCGACGTGCTCGTCGAGGCGCTCGCCCGTGAGCAGCTCCATGAGCATCCACTGCGTCGGCGCGGCGGTGTCGTAGTCGATCACCTGCACCACGTGCTCGCTGGCGATGCTCGCGGTGGCGGTCACCTCGCGGGTGAACAACGCGCGCTGCTTCTCGTCGCCCTCCTTGCCGGGGCGTAGCACCTTGAGCGCGCGCGGAGCCTCGCGAAACTTGCCGTCGGTCACCTCGAAGACGACGCCCATGCCGCCTTCGCCAATGAGGCGAACCACCGTGAAACGATCCGCGAAGCGCTGCCCCACCACGAGCGTCATCGAGTCGATGCTCCTATCGGGCGCGCATCGTATGTCGGGCGAAGCGCACTACGACACGAAAACGGGCGGGCGCGCCGGGGTTTGCCGGGTCCCCCGGCGGCACCGCCGGGCAAATGCATGGCGCCGCACCGGGCAAAAGCCCTGCGCTCCGTGGGTGGGCTCATCGACTCACGCGGCGAGCGCGTTCCTGCGACGAGCAGAGCGGAGCGATGCGCGCACCGTCTGTTCGCGCCGGGCAATGCCCGGTGCGAAGAACCTGTAGTTGCCCGGCGGTGATGCCGCGGGACGCGGCGAACCCCGGCCCGCCGCCGCCGCCGCCTCCTCCCAGAGCCAGCCGCGCTTACGCGCGCCGGCTGTTGCGGCGGTCAGCCCTCGCCCTCGCGCATGCCCGTGCGGCGCAGCGTGCGAAACACCGTGCCGCGATCGACGCCCGCGCGACGCGCCGCCTCGGCCACGTTGCCGCCCGTCTCGGCCAACACACGCGCGAGGTAGCGCCGCTCGAAGCGCTCGGTAAGCTCGGCCTTCGCCGCGCGCAGCGGCAGCGCGTCGAGGCCCGCCACGAGGTCGCCCTCGCCGTCGCCGTGCGAGGCCCCCATCGCGTCGCCCGCATCGAAGGGAGGGGCCTCTTGCAGCACCACGTACTGCTCGAGAAAGTTGCGCAGCTCGCGCACGT
>CAISKJ010001380.1 GCA_903885885.1 uncultured delta proteobacterium | reverse complement strand
TCACCGGGCGGCGGCCGGGCGTCCACGCGGTGCGCGCGAGCTGCCAGGGCGCGCGCGGCGACGCGGCGCGGGCGTAGACGATCTGTGCGGCGCCGTCGATCCACGCGAGCGCGGGCGCGCCGCGGCGACCCGATCCCGAGAGGTTGACGGGGCGCGAGGCGCGACCGTCGGCGCCGAGGGCGACCGCGACGAGCGCGCGCGCGTCGGGGCCGCCCTGGGCGAAGGGGTAATCGGCCGTGCGCCACGCGAGCACCGCGCGGTCGTTGTCGGCGCGGGTGATGGCGAGCGCGTCGGCGGTGACGTCGCCGTCGAGGGTGTGCGCGACGCGCGTCGCGCTGCTGGCGAAGGCGAGGGTGGCGGCGTTGGTCCACGCGACGAGCGCGTTGGCGCCCGCCGTGGCGAGCCCGACGCCGGTGCTGCACCCGCCGGTGCCCGCGCGCGGCGCGAAGCCTGCGAAGGTGCCGGTGACGGCGCGCGACGCGCAGTCGATGGTGCCGCTGCCGCCGTAGCAGGTGCAGAAGGCGACGCCGATGCCGTCGGGCGCGGTGGCGAGGGCGAAGCCCGAGAGGTGCTCGGGCGGCGTCTGCGCGACGGTGACCTGCGCGGCGGGGCCGCGGGGCGCGAGCGTGGCGGCGTCGAGCTCGCGGGTGAACACGGCGGGCGACGGGCGCGCCTCCTGCCAGCCGACGACGACGGCGCCGGCGCGCGCCGCGATGGCGGCGTTGAAGCCGCCGCGGGCCTCGGTGACGACCAATCCGCCGGGCGGTTGCGCGGCGCAGAGCTGTGCGACGAGGGCGAGCATGGCGCGCGAGCATAGTCCCGCGCGGGGTGCGATTGTTGGTTCTCCGATCGTCCTGCCCTTCGCTAGGATGACAGCATGAGTGACCCCTCCAAGGGCAAGGCCGCGCGGACGCCCTCGCGCACGAAGCAACAACCCCCTGTGGAGGCCGCCGTGATGCGCGCCACCACGCTGGCCAACCTCGCCGAGCTCGCGCACATGGCGGCGCTCTACCCCGCGCTCACGCCGCTCGACCACGACACCTTCGACGCGCGCTACGACGACGCGTACTGCGAGGCGCTGGGCACGACCACGAAGGCGCGCGGCACGCTGAAGGACGCGCTCGCGTGGCTCCGCATGATGCACCCTTCCGCGGGCGGGCGGGCGCGCGCCGAAACGGGCGTGAGCGCGACGCTCAAGGCGCTGTTCATCGAGTGGACGCGGAGGCTCCAGGTGGAGGTCGAGTCGATCGCCGAGGGTCTCCCCGCGGGGCTCGCCGAGGAGGCGTCGAAGCGCGAGGCCGCGAAGGCGCGCCACCGCTCCGTGCGCGACGCGGTCGACGAGGCCCTCGGGCACAACGCAAACTGGATCACCGTCCTACGGTCGCACCTCGACAGCGACAAGCACGGCGAGCTCGACGTGGACGTTGCGCGGCTGCTGCGCCTCGCGAGCGGGGTGAAGGCGCTGCTCGCGCTCCACGCGACGACGCGGCACGCGCTGGCCAACGAAGGGGTGACCGACGCCACGGTGCAGGCCTGCAACGACGACGCGCTCGCGCTGGAGGCGGCCATCAAGGCGCGTCCCCGCGGCGGCGGCGCCGATCGCGACACGCCCGCGATGAACCTCGTCGAGGGCCGCGTGCTGGTGCTCATGACGCAGGTGTTTCGCGCGGTGAACAAGGCCCGCGCCGCGAAGCGCACCACGCTCGTGCTGCGGCCCGGGGCCGCGACGAGGCGCGTGATCCAGCCCCGGGGTCCGCGCAAGAGCGCGGAGGCCGAAGACAACACCGACGGCGCCGCGCCCGCAGACGGCGCGGCGAGCAAGCGCGCGACGAAGGCGCGCACGCGGTAGTCGCCGCGGCGGATACAACCAACGTTCGCGCCGTTACAACCGACGGTCGCGCCGTTACAAGCGGCGGTCGCGCCGTTACAAGTGACGATCTCGTTGTTGCAAGCGACGGTTTGGTTGCCACAACTCGGTAGGGGCCGCGCCCGATGCCGTCTGTGTCGTGGCCGCGCGCCCTACCGCCGCTCGCCCCGCGCGAGCGCGAGCCCCGTTGCGCCTGCCGTCGCGATGGTGAGCGCCGCCGCGAGCGCCACGCGCGGCGCACCGAACACGCGGAAC
>CAISKJ010001379.1 GCA_903885885.1 uncultured delta proteobacterium | reverse complement strand
GGCGTCACCGTGTTCGACTGCTCGGCCGCCACGGCGGTCGCGCGGCGCGAAGAGTAACGGCACCCTCCGATGGCCCACGGCACCCTCGTCCCCGACGCGCCTCCCTACCGTCGCCTCGCGGCGATGCTCAGCACGCGCCGCAACGAGGCCGCGGTGTACTTCGAAGAGGCCATCGACGTCACCGACACGCTCGCCTTCGTCGCGCGGTGGAACGCCGAGGGAAGGCCCCACCTCACGCTCTTCGCCGTGACGCTCTACGCGCTCGCGAAGACGCTGCACGCGCACCCGCGCCTCAACCGCTACGTCACCGGCGGGCGGCTCTACCAGCGCGACGGCGTGTGGCTGTCGTTCACCGCGAAGCGATCGATGGAGCCCGCCGCGCCCCTCGTCGTGGTCAAGCGTCGCTTCGAAGCCGACGAGTCGCTCGAAGACTTCGCCCGCGCGATGGAGGCCCGCGTCCGCACCGCGCGCGTCGAGGGCGACCGCGAGGCCGACCGCGAGTACGACCTGCTCTTGAAGATCCCCCACCCGATACTCCGGCGCCTGCTCGCGCTCGCGCCGTGGGCCCAGTCGGTGGGACTCCTGCCCGAGTGGTTCATGCGACAGGATCCCTTCTTCGCGAGCGCGTACCTCTCCAACCTCGGCAGCGTCGGGGGCGCCACCGCGTGGCACCACCTCTACGAGCACGGCGACATCCCCCTCTTCGGTACCCTCGGCCGCGCCGCCGACGAGGTGGTCGCCCGCGACGGGAGCGCCGTCGTGCGCACCCTCGCGCGCATGCGCTTCACCTACGACGAGCGCATCGAAGACGGCTTCAACGCCCTGCGCGCCACGGCGCACTTCCGCGCCCTCGTCGAGCACCCCGAGCGCCTCGTCGGCGACGCGCCCGACCCCACGTGACCGCCACCCCGCGGAGCACGCAGCGTGTGTGAGGGAGCAACATGGCGATCGTGACGGTGCGCGCGGTGCCCTACGCGACCATGGCCGACTACCTCCGCGGAGAGAGCTCGCTCAACCCCTGCGCCGTCGCGGCGGCGGCGCACGCGCGCGTGTGGATCATCTCGGTCACCAACGCGCCGCAGTGCCCGCTCAACGTCTTCGAGGGGTGGAGCGACGGCCCCGTGCCCCTCGTCACCGACGCGTACGACCGCCTCGCGCTCGCGTTCGATGACGTTGAGCCGCGCCCCAGCGCCACGGGCGGCGAGCTGCGCGCCGAGGGCTTCACCTTCTTCGACGAGGCCATGGCGCGGCGCGTGTGCGACTTCATCGCGCGCGCCCACGGCGACCACGCGACGCGGCGCGACCTCTTGCTCGTCAACTGCCACGCGGGCGTGTCGCGCAGCGGCGCCATCGCCGACTTCGCGCGCACCGTCACGGGACTCGACTACGACGATTTCAAGCGCGCCAACCCGCAGGTGGTGCCCAACGCGTTCGTGCGCCGCGCGCTCTTCGACGCGTGGGCGTCGCGCGACGAGGCTTAGCCCTCGCGCGGCGCGCGCGGAAGACTCCGGTGCGCCTTGCGACCGCCGCGCACGAGCGCCTGCGCGGGGATCTGTCCGTGGATCATCAGCGCGGCCATCGCGGCGCAGCGGTCGACGAGGCCCCGCGCCCCTTCGCGGAGGGCCTCGCTCTCGGCCACGATGCGCGTGTTGTTCTCCATGTCTTCGGCCGACCAGCCGCGCGAGTGGGCGATGTACGGAAACTGCGGAAACTGCACGCCGAGCTCGGCGAAGAAGCCCAGCATCTGCCCCGCGGTGCCCTGCACGTTGTCTTGCCCGCCGGTGATGATAAAGCCCGCCGATTTGTTCTTCAGCAGGTGCCGGTTGGCCACCGTCTCCTGGTTCTGGATGCAGTTCATCCGCTCCACCATCTTGAAGTAGAGGCTGCTCGCGGCGCCCCAGCGAATGGGCGTGGCGAGGATGTACACGTCGGCCCAGTGCACCAGGGCCTCGTACACCTGGTCGAGCTCGTCGGTCGGGTCCATCTGGGTGATCGAGCAGGGCCACGTGCACGCGTGCGCCGACTTCGAATAGAAGCCCTCGCACGCGCGAAACTTCAGGTCGCGCAGGCGAATCGTGCGCGCCTCGAAGCCCTGCGCGGCGGCGTGCGCCATGGCCTCGTCGAGGAGCGCCTCGGAGGTGCTGAAGCGCGGGTGCCCGTCGGTCATCGCGGTGGTCGAGAGGCCGAGCACGCGCACGGGGCCGTCGTCGCGCTGCGGCGTGCGCGCGAGGGGGTGCGCGGCGTGGGGCTTCTTGCGCCGCTTCGTCGCGCTCGCCATGTCGACGAGCAGGCGCCCGTCGTCGACCTTCACGGCGTAGGCGGGCACGGCGTCGTCTTCGTAGCCCGGCTCGCCCTCGCCCGTGGCGCGGTGAAACTTCCAGTAGTGCCACGGGCACTCGACGTAGTCGCCGTCGAGCCTGCCCTCGCCGAGGGGCCCGCCCACATGGTTGCACGCGCCCGAGATGGCCGCGAAGCGACCGTCGCGATACGTGATCGCGAGTCTGGTGCTGCGCGCCATCACCTGTTGCAGCGCGCGCCCGGCGAGCGCCTCGACGGCCCCTACGTCGACCCAGTCGAGCTCAGACTCCATGGCAGCTCTCCCCCTCCGACGAAGACCTCGCCGAGCACCGAAGGGAGCCCGCTTACCGCGTCGAAGTCAACGGCCACGCGCAAACACGACGGCGGCGCGCGGGGACGCAGCGCTCAGCCGGTGGGTGCGTCGGGCAGGGGCCGCTCGCTGTCGTCGTCTTCGCCGTCGTCGATCACGGCGCCGGCCTTGCGGGCGGCGACGGTCGCGCGGAGCTCGTCGAGGGGCGCGAGCGCCGCGCGCGCTGCGGCGCGCAGGGG
>CAISKJ010001378.1 GCA_903885885.1 uncultured delta proteobacterium | reverse complement strand
GCCAATCACTGTGCCCCCCAACGACGACGCGCGCCCCGTTGCGCGCCATCGTCACCACCGCTGAGCGTCGCGCCGCAAGCGCACCCACTGCCACTCGGAGCACGCGCAATGAAACAGCTTCGCCTTCGGGTCTTCCTCGCGCTCGTCACCCTTTGCCTCGCCGCGCATGCGCTCGCGAACTGCGCCGACCACGCGAGCCCGCCCACCGGTGTGGTCTGCGAGGGGCTCCGCTGCGTCTGTCCAAGATCACTCCCGCTGGCCTGCAACGGCGCGTGCACCGCGAGTGACAACGAAAACTGCGGCGCGTGCGGCACCGTGTGCCCGACGGGCCAACGCTGTGAGCCCACGGGCTCGAGCGACGGCGGCCTCGCCTGGGTCTGTCGCTAGCGCGCGTCTCCTCGTCGCTATTACCGCACACGGCAACGCACTCGGAAGACACACCATGAACCCTCGGTACCTCATCGCCGTCGTGGCCGCCTGCGCCGCGCCGCTCTACTCGTGCGCCGACGAATGTCCCGACGGACAGGGTCGCATCTACAACAGCGGTTACGGCTTCTCGGCCTGCAACACCATCTGCACGCGCGACTCCGACTGTCGTGCGACGGAGGCCTGCGCCTGCAAGACCGAAGGGGGCGGCGCGTGCGTCGCGACCACGTGGGGCGCAGGCCGCGCCCGCGATGCCTCTCGGGTGTGCAGCGCCACCGGCGGCACGACGACGGGCGGCGGCGGCTGCCCCGCGTGCGCAGCCGGCCAGGTGTGCGTGAACGCGAGCGGCGTGGCGACCTGCGCCCGCACGTGCACGAGCGATGCGCAGTGCCCCGGCACCTGCTGCGCATCGCTGGTGACGGGCACGCGAGTCTGCGCGCCGAGCCGCTCGCAGTGCGCGGGCCCTACGCCGACACCCACGCCGACGCCTACCCCCACGCCGACCCCGACGACGTGCAACGACCGGACGATGTGCATCAGCACCACCGGGTTGCGCGCATACCCCAGTTGCGGCGGTCGCGCGTTTACCTACACCAACATGTGCAACGAGCGCCTCTACGTCCGCGTGTGCTGGCGTGAAGTGGGCGGCGGCTGCCTCTGCGAAGGCCTCGCCCGGTCGCCGGGCCAATCGTACAGCCCGTGGACCTGCAATCCCAACGGCACCTACCGGCTCTGGGCGTATCCCGACGCGCAGGCCGGCACCACGTGTCAGCCCCCCGAAGCGTGCTGAACGAACGGGGCTGCCACGACGGCGACAACGCGCGTCACAGGGGGCATCGGTTGGGAGCCGCGTCACGACGTTGAGGGTTGGCGTGACGCAGGGAGGTCGTTCCTCCGAGGGCCGATCCGCCGTCGGCGACGGTGCAGAGGGCACACGGTTTGTGCTCGCTGCGCGTACGACGCACGAGCGGCAGTTTCCCCACGGTCGCTCGTCGCGATGGAGCCATGTGCGTCGCTACGCGGCGTTGCTTGCGGTGCGGCGCGTCCTGGTTGATCGTCGTTGCGGCGCGCCTGATCGCGGACCATCGACCATCTCATGAACCTGCCCGACCTCTACGGCCTCACGCTGACGTTGCATGTGTCGAGCGGACCCATGCAGGTGCACCGCAGCGACCTGCGCGCCGGGGCTCTCGATTTCGTCCTCTGGTTGCGCGGCGTTCGGCTCCCCTCCCTGACGCCGAGCGTCGTGGCGACTGTGCTCGATCGCGACGCGTCGCCGCAGCTCCGGGACGTCGATCTCCCCGTCGCGGTGCTCGACGAGCTGGGTGCGCTTCTTCGCGCAGCGGGCGTTCCCGCGCGAGCGCCTCGGTTGAAGGGCCGCATCGACACCTCCGACGTTTGGACCGAGCTCCGCCTCGCGGTCACCTGGAACGACCAGACGACGTTGCACGTGGCCGTCGACGCGATGTCGTCGGGCTACGACGGCCCCGACGCGGCGGCGCTGCGGGCCCTCTGCGCGCGGCTCGTGGCCCTCGTCGGCAGCGAGCGCCGACTGCCGTAGGCATCACCGTGCGGTGACCCGTGCCGATTACATGTCATGTAAGTCGGCTTACATGACGTGTATTCGACCGCTCAGCCCCGCAGGGCTTCGAAGAGGCCCTGAAACATCACGTACGTGAGGCCCCACACGACGCGGTCGTCGAGGCGGTAGCACGGCAGCTCGTGGTCTTTGCCCTCCCAGCGAAAGGGGTAGATGCCCGAGCGCTCGCCGCGCGCGAGCGAGCCGATGGGCGTCCACAGGGTGGCGGCCACCTCGTGGTTGGGCGTGGGGCTCACGTCGCGGTCGAGGGCGAACACGAAGGGCGCCACGCGAAAGTTCGCGTTGTGGGCGCGCACGATCACCGGCACGTCGTCGAGGCGCGTGAGAAAGGTGGCGTGCGAAGCGAGGTCGATGCCCACCTCTTCGAGCGTCTCGCGCATCGCGGTGGCGCGCGGGTCGGCGTCGCGCGGGTCGCGGCGCCCGCCTGGAAACGCCATGTGTCCCGACCACGGGTCGCCCGCGCGCTCGGCGCGCTCGATGAGGAACACCTCGG
>CAISKJ010001377.1 GCA_903885885.1 uncultured delta proteobacterium | reverse complement strand
AGCACGACCACGTCGCGCCCGCCCATCGGCGACACGTTGCGGGCGCGCGTCACGGCGAGCCCCTGCGCGCGCCAGCGGGCCACGGCCGCGTCGGCCTGCGCGGGCTCGATGGTGCGCCGAATGGCAGGCTTGGCGCCCTGGCTGAAGGCGGCAAACTCGACGTCGATGCGAGAGGTGCTCACGGCCCCTCGGAGAGTGCGATCGCTGCGCGCGAATGTCACCGACTACGCGCGAAAACAGCCACACTCCCGGTCTCTCTACCGCTCAGCCGCTTGACCGCTCAGCCGTCTGAGCCCTCAGACGGCCAACCGCTCAGCCGGTCGGGAGCACGCCCCCCTAGGCATCCCCTCACGCCAATCGGCAAGACGGCCAACCGGCTCACCGCCCGGCCTCCAAGCCGCTCAGCCTCTTGGCCGTCTAACTCACACGGCCGCTTGGCCCCTTGGCCGTCTAGCCGCTTGAGCGCTCAACCGCTCCAGCCCCTTGGCAGTTTCGCCGTCTGACCGATTCATCTCCTAAACGTCTTACCTTCTAGCACTTCAGGCGGTTTGCCTCCTGGCCGTCTAGCATCTGTTCCGTCTGAGCACTTCAACGGCTTACCGATTGGCCGTCTGGCCTCTTGGCCGTCTAGACGGCTGGCCGCCTATGCTCCCAGCCGTCTACACGCTCAACCGTCTGCCCTCTTGGCCGTCTGAGCGGCACCCCGCGGTGAGGTCACTCGAAGCGCGCTCGCAGCGAGACGCCCTGCGTCGCGCCGAGGATCACCCGCACGGGCCCCGCGGTCATGGCCACCTCGCGGCGCGCGCTCACCGAGAGCGAGCCCGACGAGTTGCCCTCGGCGAGCGTCTGAAAGCCCGCCAGCGCCTCGGGGGGGACCTCCGCGCGGCCCGCCATGCCGTCGTAGGCGCAGACCATCGAGAGGTCCTCGAGCCAGGTCCCGATCTGGCCGTTCGACGGCCGCTGCCCCATCGAGACGGTGACCTCCTCGGGGAGCGGCTCCCAGCGCACCGTGAGGCCCGCGTCGCGTCGCACCACGAGCACCTCGCCGATCGGGTCGGCGAGCGTCGGATCCAGCACGCGCACCATCGGCGGAACCGTGACCCGCGCGCGAAACGACGGCACCAGACCGAAGCCGTCGGCCACCACGCAGGCCACGTCGTCGGCGCGCCAGGCGGGCTCGTCGCGCACCGCGCCCATCGGCGCCGTGGCGTAGATGCCGTTCTCGCCCGAGCCGAGCACGTAGGGACCCTGCATCCCCGAGCCGCGGATGGTGACCAGTCCCGCCAGCACCCCGAGCAGCGCAGCGCCCCGATCGCCTACGTGGGTGAGCACGGGGCGGCAGTCGCGCACCACGCAGGGCCCCGCCACGCGCAGCGCGCAGCGCTCGCCGGGCAGCGCGTTCACGTTGAAGAGCGACGCGCCCTGCGAGCTCTGTGGGCCGCGCTGCGTGCGCCCGAGGCCCAGGCGCAGCGTCATGCGCTGCGGGTCGATCAGCGGCGCGGGCGAGGGGAGCAGCGCCACGTTGAGCAGCGAGCACCCGCTCGCCGACGAGATGGGCTCGAGCGGCGCGCCCTGCGGCGGCTCCTCGACGGCGGACACGTCCGACGCGTCGACGACGGCCGCGGACACGTCCGACGCGTCGACGGCGGGCGTCGGGGCCGTGGGGGTCACGGCCGGTCGAGCGTCGGCGCCGCACGCGTTCGCGAGGGCCACGAGAACCGCGAGCGGCGCCCCCCGACGCACGCTCAGCCCCTGACTTCGAACTCGCACGGCACGAGCGGCGCGAGGTCGTGCGTGTCGCCGCTGGACACGTCGCCGAGGCCGCGGAGCGTCTCGTCGATGCGGCGGTCGAGGCACCCCAGGAGCTGCGCGAAGTTGCGCGGGTCGGCGAAGTTGCGTGCGAAATCGCGCGGGCCCTCGCTGCGCGCCCACACAGCGTACCCGTAGCGGTTTACGTCGTTGTCGTAGAAGGTGGTGAGCGTCAGCGGGCCCGGCGAGCCCGGCGCGCGCCAGCGCGCGACGCGCTCGGGCATGGCGGCCTCGATGCGCGCGCGAAAGGCCTCGATGCAGGCGCGCGGCACGAGGTGATAGTTGAGCGCGTGCACCGTGAGGTCGTGCGCGAACGACGCGAAGTGAAAGCGCAGGTCGCCGCGGCCGGGGGCGCTGATCGGGTCGCGCGCCACGTCGGGGTACAGCGACCCGTCGGCGACGTGCGCGGGCACGAAGCCCTCGAGGTAGCTCATGATGAAGGGCCCCAGCGTGAGGTTGCGCTGGGGGTCGCGGTGCACGCGCACGCGAAAGCCGTCGCCCGCGGGCACGAAGCGCTCGACGAGGGCGTTGAAGGTCGCGGGCGAGGGCATGGTCACCACGCGGTTGGCGTCGCCCCACGCGAAGCCCATGCGGCGCACGTGGTCGACCATCGCGGGGCGGTGGCGAAAGTGCCCCGTGCCGCCCAGGAGCTCGATGGGCGTCACCGCGGGCCGTATCGTGATGGTGAACCCGTCGGGAACATCCCCCGAGAAGTCTTCGAACACGGGCCCCCAGCCGTACACGGCTTCGAAGGCGCGGGCCCACGGATCGAGCTGCCTGCGTTCGTCGGCGGGAGTCACCGCGCGCGATGAAACTCCCCGCGCCGAGAGGCCGTCAAGGGTCGCCCCCCGTGAACACCACGAGGCGGGGCACGCGCGGCGTGCGGAGCCCCCACGCCGCGACGGGGCTCCCCTCGCGCGTGAGGGTCACCGCGCGGTCGTCGAGCGACACCGCGT
>CAISKJ010001376.1 GCA_903885885.1 uncultured delta proteobacterium | reverse complement strand
GACGGGGCGCTCCGAGACGGCAGCCAATCCGCGGCTGTTGGGCCTTGCGCCGCGCCCGACGAGAATGTGGGGAACGATGAGGGTTGGAAAACCCACGGCAGCGCAGAAGCGCTTGAATTCCCGTCAAAAGCCCGCAGCGGGCTCCCGATTGCGAGTCCGCTGCGGACTTCAGGGGGCTCCTCTCTCTTCCGTCTGCCGCGGGTTTTCCAACCCGCGGCGGAGAGCGCTCACATGGACTTCAGCCACGCGCGTGGGGCAGATCGAGCTCTTCCCGCTCAGCGGCTCCCGTCGAGGCCGAACACCATCGCGAGCAGGCGCAGCACCGCGATCACCACCATCACCGGCCACAGCTTGCCCATGAGCTTCGCGGCCCGCTCGCGCGCGTGCTCGGGCCCCTGCCGCGCGACGGTGAAGCCCGTGCCGATCACGATCGCCACCACGAGCAATGCGCTCAGCACCACGGGCACCCGCGACTCGCCGTGCTGCGCAGCGTCGCGCGCGTGAAACGCCATGATGGCCCCGATCGGAGGCACCATCGCGAGCCCCGTCACCACGAGCCGCCGACGGTACTGCGCGACGGTCACCGGCTCCGCGGCGACGCCGCGACGGAGGCGCCGGAGGTCGCGGTCGACGCCCACCGTGAAGAGCGCGAGAACGGCCCCGACGCCCACGATGAACTTCGTGCGAAAGCTGCGGTTCTCGGCGGCCCTCGGGGCCGCGAGCGTGCGGTCGGCGACGGGGAGGTTGAGCGAAGGATCCTCGGGCAGGTACGTGATGGCGATGCGCTCGCCCACCGCGAAGGGAGCCTGCTCGCGCTTCACCGACCAGGTGTACTCCGCGCCATTCACCCGGTACGCGTACCCGGTGATCGACCCGCTGGTGCGGGTGACCGTCGCCTCGCCCGTCACGCCGTGATCGGCGAGCGCGTCGAGGTGCTTCGCGTGACGCTCGAAGAGCGCATAGAACCCGAGCGGCGCGAGCACCGTGGCGACGGCGAGGCCCGCGCGCCAGCGGAGGAGCGAGCGAACGCGCGCAGTAGAATCCACGGTGGCGGTCACGGTCACGGCGCCGGGGAGAGGACCTCCAATGAGTTCCGCTGTAAAGCCCCCGCAGGCACACATTGCGCGCTCACGCAGTGGGCGGGCGCGGCGCGCGTGCGCGGATGGTAGAATGCCGCCATGAGTCACCCTCCCATCCATCTCGCCGACGATGTGGCCGAAGCGCTGGAGCGCATGGCTCGCGCGCGAAATGCTGATCCCGACGCGCTCGCGAACGAGGCGCTGCGAGAGTGGCTCGACGAGTCGACGGAGATCGAGCGCAAGGTCGAGGCGGCCATGACCGACGTACGAGCGGGGCACGTGATCGCGCACGAGCGCGTGAAGCAGTGGGTCGAGTCGTGGGGGAGTGAGCGAGAGGTGCCGAGGCCTCGGTGAGCGTGGTCTGGTCAGCACTGGCGCTCGACGACCTCGAGGAGATCCGCGCGTGGATCGCTCGAGAGCGGCCGAGCACGGCGCGCGTGATCACCCTGCGCATTCTCGATGCGGTCGAGTCGCTCGCGTTGCACTCCCTCCTCGGTCGCCCGGGGCGAGTCGCAGGGACCCGAGAGTTCGCCGTGCCGAGAACGCCCTTCGTGATCTTCTATCAGGTCAGGGACGACGTGGTGGAGATCCTGCGGGTGTTGCGCGGTCGTCGCGACAAGCTCCCGGAGGTTTGAGTAACCTCCGCCCTGGTCGTTGCTCCGAGGGGCGCTACCCGAGGTCGCGGTCGCGCACCACGGCGGAGGCCACCGCGAGGGGCGCCACGGCCCACACGAGCAGCACCGCGGCCGACACCGCGAGGGGGGGCGCGCTCACGTCGCTCGCGCCGCCGATGAAGCTGAACGGAAGCCCCGTGAGCACGCTCGTGTGATAGGCGAGCGAGAGGTACGACAGCTTCTCCCACACCATGGGGAGCGCGCCCTCGCTGAGCATGAGCACCACCAGCGCGGCGAGCACCGGGTGCTTGGGCACCAGCGCGCCGACGGCCACCGAGAAGCCCACCAGCGCGGCCGCTTCGAGCACCAGGCCGACGGGGATGCGCGCCAGCGACGCGAGGTCGGCCGTGCCCGTGAGCGCGTTGGCCACCGCGAGGAGCGCGCCCGAGAGCACCAGCGCGAGCGACGCCACCGCGAAGTGCCCCAGCGCCTCGCCCGCGAGCACCTGCCAGCGCGGAAACGGACGCGTGAACCAGTACACCACCGTGCGGTTTTCGAAAGACTCGCCCACGGGCCCGGCCACCATCGCGGCCACCATGAGCGGCGCCACGAGGCGCAGCGCGAGGGGCCCTCCCCCGGCGAGCGCGCCGTGGCCCTGCGAGCCCAGAATGGCGCCGAAGAGGGCGGGCACGAAGGCGAGCGCAGAGATCACGTAGGTGCTCGGCCTGCGCGACGCGCGGAGGAGCACGGTGCGGGCGACGGTGAGCGCGCTCACGAGACGCCTCCGCGGGGGTCGGTGGTGAGGTAGCGAAACACGGCGGCGAGGTTGTCGTCGGGCGACGAGAGCGCCGTGATCTTCACGTTGTGGGCGAGCGCGAGCTTGGGGATGGCGCCGTAGCAGGCGTCGGGGTCGCGCGTTTCGAACTCGAGCGTGGTGTCGCTCGGAAAGCGCAGCGCCGCGATGGAGGGCAGCGCCACCAGGGCCGACGCGAGCGCGCGCGGGGCGTCGCAGGTGAGGGCCACGCGGTGCGGGTGCCGGTCGATCATCGCGCGAATGGCGTGAACGTCGCCCTGCGCGAGGAGCTGGCCCTTGTAGAGCACCACGATCTGGCGGGTCATGGTCTCGACCTCGTCGAGAATGTGGCTCGAGACCACCACGGCCTTGCCGCGGGCGCCGAGCTTCTGAATGAGCTCTCCCATGTGGGCGCGCGCGAGGGGGTCGAGGCCCGTCATGGGCTCGTCGAGGAGCACCACGTCGGGGTCGTGCAGGAGCGCCTGGGCCAGCTTGGTGCGCTGCCGCATGCCCTTGGAGTAGGTGCTCACGCGACGGTCGAGGGCCTTCTCGAGGCCTACTTCATGGAGGGTCTCTTCGGCGCGGCGACGGGCGGTGGCGCCGTCCATGCCCGAGGCCTGCGCGAGCGCGGTGACGAACTCGCGCGCCGTGAGCTCTTCGAAGAACACCTCGATCTCGGGCGCGTACCCGATGCGCTTGAACGCATCGAGGGAGGGCACCCGCTGCCCGAAGACCTTCACCTCGCCGCGGCTCGGGCTCACCTCGCCCGTGAGCACCTTGAGCAGCGTGCTCTTGCCCGCGCCGTTGGGCCCGAGGAGCCCCGTGATGCCCCGCCCGATGCGCAGCGACACCTCGCGCAGCCCCAGCACCACGCCGTACCACTTCGAAACGGCGTTGAACTCGATCACCACCTCGGGGCTCATCCGCGCACCACCTCGGCGCTGCGAACGCGCGCCCACGCGACCGCGAGGGGGCCGACGATCCACACGGCGAGCGCCAGCGAGGGCGCGAACGCGGTGGCCCCGGCGAAGTGAGCGCCGCCGAGGAGCTGGTCGGTGAGGGCGGCGCCGGCGTCCATGACCGAGAGGGCGGCGATCCAGGGGCGGTCGAGGTTGTGGGCCATGATGGCGCTGATCATGCCGGAGCCCGCCACGAGGGCGAGAAACATGGCCTGCGCGAGGCCCTTGCGGCGCGTGAGCGATGAGCACCCGAGCGCCACGGCCCCGAGCGCCGCGAGGCGCGCCGTGACCCCGAGCGCGCCCACCGCGAGGAGCTTCGCGGTGCTCGCGACGTCGCTCACGAACGCGAGGCGCTCGACACAGTAGAGGGCCAGCGACGCGTAGCTGAACAGGGCGGCCCACGCCACGGCGCCGACCATGCGCCCGGCCAGGTACTGCCCCGCGCTCACGGGCCGCGCGAAGTGAAACTGAAACGCCCCGGCGTTGAGGTCGGCGGCCACCGAGGGGGCGCCGCACACGAGCACCAGGAGCAGCGACGGGAGGTACTGCGCCGTGAGGGCGTACGCGACGGGCACGGCGTCGGCGCCGCGGTCGAGCCCGCGCAGCCCTTCGCCGCCCTCGGACACGATGCGCGAGAAGCCGAGGCGAAACCCGAGGGCCATGGCGCCCATGGCCAGGCCCACGAGGGCGCCCACGAGAAAGAGCTTCACCGCGCGGAGCCTCCACTGGAGGATCACGGCGTAGCGGGCGATGACGGTGAAGCGCGTGGCGGCGCCGAGGCGCGCGCCCTCGTAGCGCCGGTACGCGAGGTCGTGAATGACGCCCGCGGGCTGCGAGGTGTTGGGGGTCATGTGAGCATCCGTACGAAGGCCTCGTCGAGCGAGGCCGTGCGCGACGACAGCTGCCGCACCTGCACGCCCGCGTCGGCGGCGCTCTGCCACACGGCGTCGAGGTCGCGGGCCCCGATGGGGGGCACCACGAGCCACGTGGAGCGCGACGCGTCGAGGGCCTTCTCGGGGGTGCACCCGCGGGCGCGCAGGGCCCGCTCGAACGCGTCGGGGTCGCCCTTGATGCGCACGGTGTAGCGCCCGTCGTTCTCACCGAGGAGCTGCCGCAGGGGCGCGTCGGCCATGAGCTTGCCGCTCGCCAGCACGATCACGTGGTCGCACACGCGCTCCACGTCGTGGAGGAGGTGCGTGGAGAGCACCACGTCGCAGCCGCGGCGGGTCTTGAGGTCGGCCACGAGCGCGAGCATCTCGTCGCGCGAGGCGGGGTCGAGGCCGTTGGTGGGCTCGTCGAGAAAGAGCAGGTCGGGGTCGTGCACGATGGCCGCGGCGAGCTTGGCGCGCTGCTTGAGGCCCGTAGAGTAGCCCTCGACGGGGAGGTACCGCTTGTCGTCGAGGCCCACGTAGAAGAGGGCCGCGTGGGCGCGCTCGATGGCCTCGCGGGGCGGCAGGCCCGCGAGCTCGGCGCCGTACGCGCAGAGCTCGACGGCGGTCATCCCCGGGAGGTGGGCGTCGTCTTCGGGCATGTATCCGACGCGGGCGCGCACCGCGAGGGGATCGCGCGCGGGGTCGATGCCCAGCACCTCGATCTGCCCGCTCGTGGCGCGCGTGAGCCCGAGAAGAATCTTGAGCAGCGTGCTCTTGCCCGAGCCGTTGGGCCCGAGCAGGGCCGTGCGCCCCGGCGGCACCGCGAGGGTGACGTCGTCGAGCGCCGTAACGCTGCCATATCTGCGCGTGAGTGAAGTGACCCGTACCCGCACGGCCGCGGACCCTATCACAGGATCGCGCGGCGCCATCTTTACTGGTCGCGCGCCTCGACCGCGGCGTCGTTGAGGTTCGCGATGCCCACGAGCTCGATCTCGTAGGTGACTGTGGCCCCGGGGGGAATGCCGCTCTGCCCGCGGTCGCCGTAGGCCGTGTCGGAGGGGCACACGAGGCGCGAGCGGCCGCCCACCTTCATGAGCGCGATGCCCTCGGACCAGCAGGGGATCATGCCCTGAAAGGCGAACTCGACGGGCACGCCCGCGTCGGCCGCGGAGTAGGTGGTGTCGAAGAGCATGCCGCTGAGGAGCCGCGCCCGATAGTTGACCCGCACCGTGTCGATGGGCAGCGGAGAGGCCCCGGTGCCCGCCTGGAGTTCACGGTACACGGCCCCCGACGGGAGGCGCCGCGCGCCGGTCTCGGCCGCCGCGTGGGTGGCGAAGTCGCGGCCGCGGGCCTTCTGCTCCTCCATGCGGCTCTCGACGCGGGCGCGGGCGAGCTCGCCCACGCGCGGCCCCCACTCGCGCAGGTCGCTGAGCTTGGGCGCGCCGCGCAGGTGGCCGAGCATCCCCTGCTGCACGATGACGATCTCCGCGGGCGTGAGGTTGTAGGCCGACAGGCGCTGCCCGGTGAGCATCCCGAGCGCGTAGAGCGTGCGGTCCTGGTCGGTGCGCAGGAGACCCGCGTCGTGCTCCGTCGCGTGCCCCGCGCCGCCCTTGCAGGCGCCCACCGCGAGCGCCGCACAGAGGATCATCCTTCGCATCGAGTTCTACGCAGCCTTTCGTCGGTCGCGACGCACGCCCCCGGAGAGGCCATGGCCCGCTTCGTCGGAAGCTACACCACCGGCCGCGCCGCAAAAATATGTTTCCCTTGAACAGGGTGCTGGATCGCCCCGCTCAGTTGCAGGTGCCCGGGTGGCACGCCTCGGCGTCGCCCGCGGCCCGCGACGAGAGGCGAAAATTGCCCGTGAGGTCGCAGGCCCAGAAGGGCGGCGCGGCCGCTGCGCCCGGCGCCACGTTGCGGTGCATCCCGCAGGTGCACGTGCGGTCGCGGCGCTCGTAGCAGATCATCACGTCGGCCGCGCGCGTGCAGTCGTTGCGGACGCGCACCTCGACGCTGTCGGGCGAGGCGCCGCAGTGGTCGCCGCGCGCCGCGTAGGTGACGGTGACGCACGCGTCGAGGCTCGAGCACGCGGGCGTGAGGGCCGGGCCCGCGCAGTCGGCGCCGAGGGCGCAGCCGCGGCCGCCGCCCATGAGGTCTTTGCAGCAGCCGCCGGCGCAGTCGGCGTCGGTCGCGCAGGGGGCCGCGCAGCGCGTGGCAGACCCCGCGGCGACGCAGGTCGCGCCGCCCTCGCAGGGGGGCTCGCAGCGCACCGCGGTGGTCGCGCCG
>CAISKJ010001375.1 GCA_903885885.1 uncultured delta proteobacterium | reverse complement strand
GGCCCGTGGCGCTCAAGCGCTGGCGCTACGCGAAGCCCGCGCGGTGCCTCGACGGGCCCGTGGCGCTGCGCGACGGCGGCGCGACGCTCGTGAGCGCGGGCGACGCCCTGCACCGCGACGGCGGGCGCGTCGAGGGCGCGGTGCGCTCGGGCCTCGCGGCGGCGGCGCTGTTGTAGCGGCTACGGCTTCTTCGCGCGCATCGCGGCGAGGTCGATGTCGTGCTTCTTGAAGAGCTCGCGGAGGTAGCGCCGGTCGACGCCGGAGCGCCGCCCCGCCTCGGAGAGGTTGTACCCCGACGCTTCGAAGAGCCGCACGAGGTACTCGCGCTCGAAGGTCTCCACCGCGGCCTGCTTGGCGTCTTGAAAGCTCATCTCGAGGAGGCGCAAGCCCTCGCCGCTGCGCATCGCGCCGTGGAGGGCCTCGGCGGGCGCCACGGCCACCGCGGGCGCGTCGTCGAGATCATCGTCCATGTCGTCGAGCGAGGTGACCACCGACCCGCTGCCGCCCGCGAGCATCACGGCGCGCTCGACCGCGTTGCGCAGCTCGCGCACGTTGCCCGGCCACGGCCGCGCCGCGAGCGCGGCGAGCACCGGCGGCGCCAGCGCGGCCCCGAAGGAGGCCGCGAAGTGTGACGCCAGCACGGGCACGTCGTCGGCCCGCGCGCGCAGCGAGGGCACCTTGACGCGCCCGACGGCGAGGCGAAACAAGAGGTCTTTGCGGAAGCGGCCCGCCTCGACCTCGTCTTCGAGGGTGCGGTTGGTGGCCGCCACCACGCGCACGTCGACCTTCACGTACTGATCGCCGCCGACGGGCTTCACCTGGCGGGCCTCGAGCGCGCGCAGGAGCGCGGGCTGCAGCTCGAGGGGGAGCTCGCCGATCTCGTCGAGAAAGAGCGTGCCCCCGTGGGCGGCGCGAAACGCGCCGTCGCTCGCGCCCACGGCGCCCGTGTAGGCGCCCCTCACGTGGCCGAAGAGCTCCGACGCGATGAGGGTGGGCGACACGGCCGCGCAGTCGAACACCACGAAGGGCTTGTGCGCGCGGCCCGAGAGCGTGTGCAGACTGCGCGCGACGACCTCTTTGCCCGTGCCCGTCTCGCCCTCGATGAGCACCGTGAGGGCCGACGGGGCGAGCTTGGCGAGCGCGCCGCGGAGGCGCTGCATCGGGGCCGACGCGCCCACCAGCTCGGCCTCGTCGCGCACGGTGCGTGACGACGCGCCATCATCACCGACGCGCACGCGCACCGTCACCTGCTTGCCGAGCGTGAGGGTGACTTCTTCTTTCACCGCCAGCTCGCGGATGCGCGCGCCCTGGTAGTGCGTGCCGTTCTTCGTGTCGAGGTCTACCACCTCGACGCCGTGGGGAAAGATGCGCACCTCGACGTGGACGCGCGACACGAAGGGGTCTTCGATCACCACCTCGTTGCCCGGGTCGCGGCCCATGCGCACCACGCCCTCGCGCGCGCGAAAGGGCGACGGGCGCCCCGGCGAGATCACCTCGATGTAGCGCGTCGAGGGGGCGCGGGCGCGCAGCGCGGGGGCCGTCTTGGTGTGGTCGTCAGACATGGAGAAAGACCGCGGCGATCACTCCTCGGGGAAGCTCCCGCCGGGCGCGGGACCGCCCTCTTTTTCGAGGTACCGGAAGATGGTGCGCGGGTCGACGCCGAGGTCGCGCGCGGTCTTCGTGCGGTTGCCGTTGTTGCGCTCGAGCACCTCGAGAATGTACCTGCGCTGAAAGTCCTCCTTGGCCTTGTCGAGGGGCACGATGCTCTGCAGGTTCTCGGGGTTGAGGTCGAGGTCTTCGGGGCCCACGAGCGATTTGTCGCAGAGCACGAGGGCCTTCTTGAGCCTGTTCTCGAGCTGTCGCACGTTGCCGGGCCAGTCGTACTTGCGCACCGCGATGAGGGCGTTGGGGGTGAAGCCCTTCACCTGGCTCCCGAGCTCCTGCGCGTACTTCTGGAGGAGAAAGCGCGCGAGCACGATGGTGTCGTCGCCGCGGTCGCGCAGCGGCGGCAGCAGAATGTTCACCACGTTGAGGCGGTAGTAGAGATCCTCGCGGAAGGTGCTCTTGCGAATCTCGTCTTCGAGGTTGCGGTTGGTGGCCGCGAGCACGCGAATGTCGACGCGCTCGGGCTTCGCATCGCCCACCTTGGTGACCACGCGCTCTTGCAGCGCGCGCAGGAGCTTCACCTGCAGCGAGAGGGGCAGCTCGCCGATCTCGTCGAGGAAGAGCGTGCCCCCGTTGGCGGCTTGAAACTTCCCCTGGCGCGTGGCCACGGCGCCCGTAAAGGCACCGCGCACGTGCCCGAAGAGCTCGCTCTCCATGAGGTTCTCGGGGATGGCGCCGCAGTTGATCACCACGAAGGGCCCGCTCGACCGCGACGAGCGGTTGTGGATCTCGCGCGCGATGAGCTCCTTGCCCGTGCCCGTCTCGCCCGTGATGAGCACCGACACGTCCGTAGGCGCCACCTTCTGCACCTTGGTGAACACCTTCATCATCGAGTCGCAGCTCCCGATGATCTCGCCGAAGCGCGTCTCCTTGAGCTTCTTCTCGAGCTCGGCGTTGCCCTGGCGCAGGGTCTCGAGCACGATGGCGCCCTTGAGAATCAGCGACGCCTGCGAGGCGAAGATGGTGAGCACGTCGAGCCCCTTCGGGTCGAAGAGGTGCGTCACCCGGTCGTTGCCCAGGTAGATGAGCCCGAGGAGCTCGCCGCCCGCGAGGAGGGGCGCGCACATCACCGAGCAGAGCTTGAGGTTCATCACCGAGACGGCGCTGCGAAAGAGCGTGTCGTCGACGGCGTTGTGCACGATGAGGGGCTTACGGCTCTCGATCACCTTCGCGAGAATGCTGTCGGAGAGCTGGCGCACCGCGTCGGGGAGGTTCTCCTGCCGGAGGTTGCGCGCCGCGCGGATCTCGGTCTGCGTGTCGCGCAGGAGCACCACGAAGCCCTTGTCGGCCCCCGTGGCCTCGATGGCCCCGTCGAGGAGGGCCTCGAGGAGCGTCTGCACGTCGCGGGTGACCAGCAGCCGCTGGCTGAACTCGTAGAGCTTGCGGAGCCCCGTGAGCTCGGCCTGCGAGACATCTCCCTGCGCGTTGGCCTTGCCCGGCCCCTCGGACTCTTCGAGCATCGAGAAGACGAACTCGGCGTCGCCCAGGAGAAGATGGTCGTTGTGGCTCAGCCGGGCGCGGCGCTTGCGCTTCTGGTTCACCTGAATTTCAGCGACGGGGTCGACCTCGTCGAGGGAGAAATCGCGGCCGTCGAAGACGATCTGCGCGTGCCACTGGGCCACGCCCCTGCCGTCGAGCGCGATGTCGTTGCCGCCCGCGCTCCCGATCGTGGTGATCGACTTGTAGATGGGAAACAGGCGACCGCGCCCTTGCGCGCCGATCCATCGGAGACAGGGCATTCTGACCTCTCACGACCGTCGATGGGGTGACCGCGAAAGCATACCCCCATCGCGGAGCGACGGTCCAAAGGTTGCGCACGCGCGACATTCGGGCGCGGCCGCGGGGTGTGCTACTCCCTCGCGGGTGAACACTCTCCTCCGTGCGCTCCTCGTCGTGGTCTTCGCGGGGTGTGCGTCGACGCCGACGCGCATCGTCAACGACGGCACCGCGGTGCCCCTCGGGCTCACCAACCGCGCCGCCGAGACCGTGTGTTACCTCTTTCTCTCGGCCCCCGCGGAGGATCGTTGGAGCGAAGACCTCCTGGGGAGTGCGACGATCGACCCGGGTGCCACCCGTACGGTGCGCGTACCCCGCGGCATCTGGGACCTGCGCACCGAGAACTGCGAGCACGAGCTCATGGGGGTGATGCGCAGCGCGCGCATCACCCGGGCCACGACGCTCGTCGTGCAGTGAGGCTCAGGGGTAGGTGAAGGTGCCGACGAAGTTCGCCGACGTGGCGGAGCAGGCCACGTAGCTCGTCGAGGTGGCGCGCGAGCCCGTCCACCGTCGCACGAGGGTGGTGCCGCGGTTCACCGTGAGGGTGAAGTTGGTGGGCCCGCTGATGCCGTAGGGGTTGGCGCACACCACGTAGGTGCCCGCCGCGGGGGTGCCGGCCCAGAACACGTTCTCGGGCCCGGTGCCGGGGATGTCGTCGCGGTCGAGCGTGCCGCCGCACGCCGTGAGGAGCCGGTACGAGATCTCGGTGCCGCAGGGGGGGACCACGTGCAGGTCCATGTCGCCCGCGCGGTCCCACACGAGGGTGATGCGCAGCTGGCCGTCGCCGACGCACACGCCGTTGGCGCAGGCCTGCCCCGCGGGGCACACGTTGCCGCAGCGGCCGCAGTTGTTACGGTCGTTGAGGAGGTCGAAGCCCGTGGGGCACATGGGCGTGGCGACGCAGCCCTCGTCGACCATGCCGTTGCAGTTGTCGTCGCGCGAGTTGGCGCAGGTCTCGGTGGCCGCGGGGAGCACCTGGCCCGCGCAGGCCGTCGCCCACGCGGTGCTCGTGGCCGTGGCGCGGGTGCAGGTCTGCGTGCCGGGGCGGCAGATGCCCACGCCCGCCGTGCCCGTGGGGCCCGTGTAGCAGGCGCGCGTGGTGCCCACCGCGCAGGTGCAGCCCGTGTTGGGGAGGTTGTCGCAGTTGCGGTCGACGCCGTCGCACATGTCGGCCGCGGGGAGCACCTCGCCCGTGCACGCCGCCCACGCGGTGCCCACGCCGCCGGGGCCCGCCACGCAGCGCTGCGTGCCCGCGCGGCAGAGGCCCACGCCCTGCGTGCCCGTGGGGCCCGAGTAGCACGGCCGCGCCGCGTTGAGCGCGCAGGTGCAGCCCGTGTTGGCGGTGCCGTCGCAGTCGCGGTCGACGCCGTCGCAGAGGTCGCGCATGCCCGGCAGCACCTCGCCGGTGCACGCGCCCCAGGCCGAGCCCGTCGACGTCATGGTGCAGGTCTGCGAGCCCGCGCGGCACGCGCCCACCGAGGCCGTGCCCATGGGGCCCGAGTAGCAGTCGCGCGTGGCGCCGGGCGCGCACTCGCAGCCCTCGTCGATGTTGCCGTTGCAGCGAAAGTCCATCATGCGGCCGCACACGACGGGCTGCGGCGAGCCGCTGCCGGCGCAGGCGCTCCAGCTGCCGAACTCGCCGGTGCCCTCGCAGGTCTGCGAGCCGTAGGTGCACACGCCGCGACCGGCCTGCGAGGGCGGGCCGTCGTAGCAGCGCTGCGTCATGCCGGGGATGCACGCGCAGCCCTCGTCTGCGCGGCCGTTGCAGTTGTTGTCGATGCCGTCGCCGCAGGTCTCGCGATCGGCGCAGGCCACGGTGCCGCCGTCGCTCGCGGAGCCGTCGGCGCCCGCGGTGGATCCGTCGGGCGACACGGTGGATCCGTCGGCGCCCGCGGTGGATCCGTCGAGGCCGGGCGTTGCGCCGTCGAGCGTCGTCGCGGCGTCGGTGCGCGCGGCGTCGGCGCGCGCGGCCGCGTCGGTGCGCGCGGCGTCGGCGCGCACGG
>CAISKJ010001374.1 GCA_903885885.1 uncultured delta proteobacterium | reverse complement strand
TGGCCTGGCGCTGGTTGTCGTTGAAGTACGCAGGCACCGTCACCACGGCCTTGCGCACCTCGTGACCCAGGTACTCCTCGGCGATGAGCTTCATCTCCGCGAGCACCATCGCCGACACCTCGGGGATCGAGTACGCCTTGTCGCGCAGCTGGATCCGCACGTCGTTGTGGGGCCCCTCGACGATCGAGTACGACGCGCTCGCCGCCACCTGCTTGACCTGCGGCGAGTTCCATTTGCGCCCGATGAGGCGCTTGGCCGAATAGACCGTGTTCTCCGCGTTGGTGATCGCCTGCCGCTTCGCGAGGTGACCCACGAGCCGCTTGCCCGCCTCGGTCATCGCGACCATCGACGGCGTGGTCTTGTATCCGCCACGGTTGGGGATCACCACCGCCGCGCCATTCTCTACGACGGCCACACAGGAGTTCGTCGTGCCCAGATCGATGCCGATGACCTTTTCCATCTCCATCCCGATCGGTAGCGTCCTACCTGTGTACCGTCCGTCAGTCTTGTATTTTTCGCAACCGCGAAGATGTCTCCCCCGCGGTACGAAATCTTCTCAGCGCATCAGATGTTCGAGCAGGGCCTTCTGCGTGTGGAGGCGGTTCTCGGCCTCGCTCCACACCACCGACGCGGGCCCGTCGAGGTACACCGCGTTGATCTCCTCGCCCCGGTGCGCGGGCAGGCAGTGCAGCACCACGGCGTTGCGCGACGCGTGGGCCATGAGCGCCGGATCGACGAGGTAGCCCGCGAAGGCCTTGCGCCGCCGCTCGGCCTCGTCCTCCTGCCCCATGCTCGCCCACACGTCGGTGATCACCACGTCGGCGCCCTCGACGGCCTCGCGCGGGTCTCGCACCGTGCGCGCGTTGCTCGGGAGCTCCGAGGGCGGGAGCTCGTAACCCTCGGGCGACGCGAGCGTGAGCTCGAAGCCGAGGCGCGCGGCCGCCTCGACCCAGCTCCGCGCCACGTTGTTGCCGTCGCCCACCCACGCGTACCGCAGGCCCTCGATGCGCCCGTGCGACTCGCGCACCGTGAGCAGGTCGGCCAGGATCTGACACGGGTGGTGCTCGTCGGTGAGCGCGTTGATCACCGGCACCCGCGCGGCCCGCGCGAGCGCCTCGACGCGGTCGTGCCCGAAGGTGCGAATCACGATGGCGTGCACGTAGCCCGAGAGGGTGCGCGCCGTGTCCTCGATGGACTCGCCGCGGCCCAGCTGCATGTCGCGCGACGAGAGCACCACCGGGTGCCCGCCGAGCTCGTACACGCCCACCTCGAACGAGACGCGCGTGCGCGTCGACGGCTTCTCGAAGATGAGCGCCACCGAGCGCCCCTCGAGCGGGTGCCTGCGCGCGCCCGACGCGCGCTGGTTCTTCATCGCCTTCGCGTGGTCGAGCACCGTGAGGATCTCACCCGCCTCGAGGTCGATCAGCCTGAGAAAATCGCGCTTGGCCGTCTTCATGTCACTCCCGATGGCGCGACGGCGGCCCTACGCAAAGGGCCGGTCGCGCGCTCCGTATCAACAACGAGCATCGCAAGACCGCGCCGCGACCACAAGCCGCGAAGCGTTGCGCACCTCGCGGGCGATGCGTCGAAGGATTCTTCTTGAAATCGCGCGTCGATCAGCCCGCCATGCGGGGCGGGTCGGCGAGCACGGCCTCGAGCGCCGCGAGGCCCTCGTCGAGCTCCGCCGCCGTGACGACGAGCGGCGGCGCGAAGCGCACCACACGGTCGCCCGCCTGGCTCACCAGCACACCGCGCTCGCGCAGCGCCGTGAGCACGCCGCGCGGATCGACCCCGTCGGCCAGCACGATGCCGCACAGGAGCCCGATGCCGCGCGCCCCCGTGGCCGACCGCGGGTACTTCTCGGCGATGCGCGCGAGCCCGTCGACGAGGTGCCTGCCCATCTTCTCGGCGTGCGCCATGAGGTCGCCCTCGTCGAGGGTGCGCAGCACGGCGAGGGCCGCCGCGGCCGCGAGGGGGTTGCCGCCGAAGGTGCTGCCGTGCGTGCCCGGGAGCAGCGCCTCGCCGATGTGCTCGCGCGTGAGCAGCGCGCCGATGGGGACGCCCCCCGCGGTGCCCTTCGCGATGGTGGTGATGTCGGGCTCGACGCCGACGCGCTGCGTGGCGAGGAAGCGCCCCGTGCGGCCGATGCCCGTCTGAATCTCGTCGACCACCATGAGCGCGCCGCGCTCGGTGCAGAGCGCGCGCAGGCCCTCGAGGTACCCGTCGGGCGCCGGGAGCACGCCGCCTTCGCCCTGCACGGGCTCGATGAACCCGGCCGCCGTGCGGTCGTTGATGCGCCGGCGCATCGCCTCGAGGTCGCCGTACGCGACGTGCGAAACGCCCGGGAGCATGTGGCCGAAGCCCTCCCAGTACTTCGCCTGCCCCGTGAGCGCGACGGAGCCCATCGAGCGGCCGTGGAACGAGCTCCACGTGGCGACGAGGTCGGTGCGCGACTTGTCGCCGCGGGCCCAGTGGTACCGACGCGCGAGCTTGAGCGCCGCCTCGTTGGCCTCGGTGCCCGAGTTGCACAGGAACACCCGGTCGTAGCCCGAGCGCCGCGCGAGCTCCGCCGACAGCTCGATCTGCCGGTCGTTGTAGTAGTAGTTGGCGATGTGCATGAGGCGCCCCGCCTGCTCGGTCACGGCGCGCACGAGCGCCGGGTGCGCGTGGCCGAGCACGCACACCGCGATGCCCGCGTACAGGTCGAGGTACCGACGACCTTCGGTGTCCCACAAATAACAGCCCTCGCCGCGCGTGATCACGAGCGGGGGCTGCTTGTAGTTCTTGAGCATGTGCTGGCCGGCGAGGCCGAGGAGTTCCGCGGTGGATGCCATGGCGCAACGCCATTACCACGGCTCGGCCCGCCCTTAGAAGCGCTCAGCCCCGGCGCCACACCGCGAGCACCGACTTGCCCACGCGGCGCCCGAGCACCGGGTCGAGCCGGCGCGAGAGGGGCACCATCACGCCGTCCCACAGCGCGATCTGCCGCTCCGTGGGCATCGACTTGCGGAGCAGCACGCGGTTGCCGAGCGACGCGAGGAGCCCCACGGCGTCGAGGTAGTCGCCGCGGGTCATGGTGGTGCCCGCGGGCGTGAGGGCGCGCAGCGCGGCGAGCGTGTAGCGCCGGTGGTGCCCGACGGCCGCGTCGAAGGGCGTGAAGAGCCACGGGTGCGCGGGTGAGAGCACCACGAGCGCGCCGCCGGGCGCGAGGTGCGAGGCCGCGCGCGCGAGCTCGCCGCGGTCGTCGGCGATGTGCTCGAGCACGTCGACGTAGAGCACGGTGTCGTAGCGGGCGCCCGCGTCGAGCGAAGCGAGCGCGCCGTGCGCCACGGTGATGCGCGCGGGCGAGGGGAGCGCGCCCACCTCGGCGCGCAGCGCGTCGCAGAGCGAGCCGTCGGGCTCGAGGCACGTCCACGACGGGTCGCTCGCGTCGCGGAGCGCGCGCGTGGTGCCGCCGAGGCCCGCGCCCACCTCGAGCACCGAGCCCCGCACCTCGCGGCGGATCTCGTCGCGCAGGTACGCCTTCCACCGATGGGCCGCGCGAAAGAGCGTGAGCTCGTCGCCCTCGTAGCGGTACGCGCTCACGGCGCCCTCGCCACGGGCTCTTCGCGGTCGACGAAGTACCCGTAGTCGCGGATGGGCAGAAACGCCGTCTGGTTGCGCGACTGCAAGATGAGAAACACGAAGGCCACGGCCATGAGCAGCGCCTGCAGAATGACCACGAGCAAGATGCCCGCGACGTTGGTGGCCCACCCCGGAATGGCGAGGTCGGTGAAGGCGCGCACGCACGCCGCCGCCACGATGCCGCCGCCCGCGAAGAGCACCAGCGCGCCGGCGAGCACCAGGAGTCGCATGCCCACCACGTCGGAGAACACCGAGATGGCGCTGAGCCCGTGCGCGAGGAGCGAGGTGAAGTTCATCCGCGAGGCGCCGGCGATGCGGTACCCGCGGTCGATGGGCGTCGTGGCCACGGGGAGGCGCGCGCGAAACACGCTCGCTGCGTAGTGGTTCCAGAGCTCCGACACGGCCACGAGGCGGTCGAGGTGGGCGCGCGGCACGACGCTGAAGTTGCCCACCCGCACGCCGCGCCCCGTGAGC
>CAISKJ010001373.1 GCA_903885885.1 uncultured delta proteobacterium | reverse complement strand
GTCGTGCGAGCGCGTGTGGGGCGACCTCGACGAGGCCACGCGTGAGGGATCAGGCGAAGCCCAGCGCGACCGCGTGCGCGCCGCGCTCGCCACGGGCGTCGAGAACGCGCGCGCCGTGCATCAGCTCGTGCGCGCGCAGCGGGCCGTGTCGGCGCTGCCCACGGCGAAGCGCTTCGTGGTCGAGTGCGTGCGCGACGGCAAGCGCCTCCACGTGGTGGCCTTCACGCTCGCGGGCGCGACGGCCAACGAGGTGATCGCGCGCGCGGTCGGGGCGCGCGTGCGCCGCGCGACGGGCGCGGGCTGCGAGGTGTCGGTCAACGACGAGTGCGCGTGCGTCACCTTCACCAATCTCTCGCGCGCGCCCGACGAAGAGGCGCTGCGCGCGTGGCTCTCGCCGCACGACCTCTTCGACGACCTGCTCGACTCGCTCGACGGCGGCGTGCTCGCCGTTGCCTACTTTCGCGAGGTGGCGCGCGTCGCGCATCTCTGGTCGCCGGAGCGGCACCGCGGCGCGGTCACCCCGGGCCTCCTCTACGACGTGCTGCGCAAGCACGACCCCGATCACCTCCTGCTCCGCGCGCTGCGCTTCACGCTGTGGACGGCCCTCGACGGACCGCGCGCCGAGCGTCGGCTCGCGGAGCTCGCGCGGCGGCCCTGGCACCTCGCGAGGCTCGACGCGCCGTCGGCCCTGTCGATCCCCGTGTTCGCGTGGGCGATGCGCGACGCCGTGGCGCCCGACGACCCCGAGGCCGCCCTCGCCGCCGCCGCGCACGCGCTCTTTCAGCGCGCCGCCGCGCTCACCGGCGACGACGCGTGATCGCCCTCGCCGACGACCTCGCGCTCCTCGCGCCCGGCGGCGCGTACGTCCCCTCGGCGCGCGCGCTCATCGTGGCCGACCTTCACGCGGGCTACGTGCAGACGCTGCAGAAGCGGGGCTACACGCTCCCCGCGCAGGGCGACGAGGCGATGCACGCGCGCCTCGGCGCGATGATCGCGCGCGTCGACGTGGCGCGGGTCATCGTGGCGGGCGACCTCGTGCATGGGCGACCGGCGTTCCTGTCGCGTGCGGGCGAGCGCTCGCCCCTCGACGCGTTGCTCGCGGCCCTCGAAGGGCGGGCGCTCACGGTGGTTCCGGGCAACCACGATCGCGGCTCCGACGACCTCCTCGCGCGCCGCGGCGTCACGGTGAGCGAGGCCTGCGCGGTGGGCGCTCACGTGGTGATGCACGGCGACGAGGGCGTCGACCGTCTGCGCGGCGAGCGCGCCCTCGCCATCGCGCGCGGCGGTCGCCTCGTGCTCGGGCACTACCACCCGGCGCTCTCGCTCGACGACGGGGCCGGCGCGCGGGCGAGGGTGCCCGCCTTCGCGTACGCGCCAGGGCTCCTCTGCATGCCCGCGCTCACGCCGCTCGCGCGCGGGGCCGACCTCATGCGGCTCGATCACGCCGAGGAGCTCACCGCCATCGCGACGGCGAACGAGCTCGACGTCGCCGTGATCGTCGGCGCGGAGGTGATTCGGGTTGGAAGGCTGTCGAAGGTGCGCGCCGCGCGACGAGGTGCGCGCGACGCGGGGTGAGCGCGAAGCTCAGGCGGCGGGGGTGCTGGTGGGCGCGGCGGCGGGGATGATCGTGACCTTCTGACGGTCACGGCCCTTGCGCTCGTACTTCACGATGCCGTCGACGAGGGCGAACAGCGTGTAGTCTTTGCCCGTGCCCACGTAGCGGCCCGCGTGAAACAGGCTGCCGACCTGGCGCACGAGGATGTTGCCGGCGCGAACCTCTTCGCCGCCGAAGACCTTCACGCCACGAAACTGCGCGCTGCTGTCGCGGCCGTTACGGGACGAACCCTGACCCTTTTTGTGTGCCATGGCGCTTCAGCCCTCGATGCCCGTGATCTGGAGTTCGGTGTAGTACTGACGGTGGCCGTGCTTGCGGCGGTAGTTCTTGCGGCGCTTCATCTTGAAGACGATGATCTTCTTGCCGCGGTCCTGCGCGGTGATCTGCGCGGTGACCTTGACGCCCTCGAGCACGGGCTTGCCAACGCGGACAGCGCCTTCGCCGCCCACCATGAGAATGTTCTCGAACGTGAGGGTGGCGCCCCGCTCGCCCGGGAGCTTCTCGACACGAAGTCGATCGCCCGGCGCTACGCGGTACTGCTTACCACCCGTCTGGATGACGGCGTACATGATGAGATTCCTCCAGGTTGTCCCGGCCTTCGGGGTATTTCCCGACGGAGCCGACGGAAGGGGCGCAGACCCTACGGAAGGTCGCGCCCTTCGTCAAGACCCTGTCGCGTGCCAACGACCGATGACCCTCACGCGGCGACCGGGGCCACGAGCCGCGCCTGGAGCAATCGGTACAAGATCTTGCAGGTGTCGAAGGAGCTCATGCACACCGTGTCGACCACGTCGCGCACCGAGCGGGCGCCGTCGACCGCGTCGAGCACGCGGCGCTCGTTGAGGTGCAGCTCGTGCTGCGTGAGGCCCGCCACGAGCGACTCGTCGCGCGCCAGCACGGTGCGGTCGGAGGGCAGGTACTCGCCGATCATGCGCCACTCGTCGAGGCGTCGGTAGCCTTCGAGAATGAAGGTCTCGCTCGGGAGCCCGAGGCGCGCGTACTGGGCCTCGGGCAGCGTCGAGCCCGCTTCGAAGCGAAAGCGCCCGCCCGACCAGCGCACCACCTCGTAGAGAATCTCGCTCGTCTGGCGCTCGAGGGCGCGCTCGAGGTCGACCTCGCGAATGAAGCCCCCCGTGACGAGGGCCTGACCGATGAGCACCCGCTGCCCCGAGAGCGACTCGATGACGGCGTCGATGTGGGCGCGCGTGACGACCCCCATCTCGACGAGGTAACGCCCGAGGCGAAACTCGTCGACGAGGTCGCGGCCCACGGCGAGGTCGATGCGGCCGTTGCGCAGCGCGAAGGTGACCGACGCGCTGCCGTCGACGCCGCGGTCGACCACGAGGAGCCCCGTCTGCGACTGAAACGCGAGGAGCTGAAACACCTCGCCGAGCGCCACCGAGTCGAGGAGGCCGTCGAGCACCACGTTGCCGCGCATGCCGCCCTCGAGGGGCCGCAGCTCGCGGTAGAGGGCCGCCACGCGGCCCGACGAGAGGTAGAACCGCAAGATCTGGAGCACCGCGTCTTCGGTGACGTCCATGTGGGTGTCGGCGACGTCTTGAAACGCGGGCACAAGATCGCGCGCGAGGAGCTCGGTGAAGCGCGCGTGCGCGGCCTCGACGGCGGCCCGCGGAGGGCTCTGCGTGGGGTGCGCGCCCGACGCGGGCACGGGGCGCATCGACGCGGCGATCGACGGTGACGAGGGGCGCACCGAGACCGCCGACGCCGAGTCGCGGCGCACGCGCGGCTCGGACCGCGGCGGCGCGAACGAGGGCCCCGAGAGGCGCCCCTCGGCGGGGCGATCGGGGACGGGCGACTCGTCGAGCATGAGGCCCGCAAAGGGGTCTTCTTCGTCGTCGGGCGGCGCGGCCGCGTCGAGGGAGCGCGCCACCGCGTCGAGGAGGGCCTGCGGGGTGAAGGGCTTCTGCAGCACGGCGGCGGCGCCCGTCTGGCTCACGAAGCGCTCGCCGATCTGCTCGGCCTTCGCCGACACGAGCACGATGGGGAGCCGCTGTAGCCCTGGGATCGCCCGCAGCGCCTGCGCCACCTGGTAGCCGTTGAGGCGCGGCATCACGAAGTCGACGAGCATCAAATCGAAGCGGCCGCGCTGCACGCGCTCGAGGCCGTCGGCGCCGTCGACCGCGCTCTCGACCTCGTACCCCGCCGACCCCAGCACGGAGCACATGATCCGACGCAAGGTCGCGCTGTCGTCGACGACAAGAACGCGTCGTTGCATGGTAGCTGTTGGCCTTATCGCGACGCAGACGCGCGGGTCAAGCGGCGCGCCCGACGCCCGCGCGAATCCGCGCTCCGACGGTCGTCGCCACCCAAGCGCGCGGTGGGTAGGTTGGTCCGCAGGGAACGACCCCGGGGCGACGCGCGGCGATCTGCGCGCGCTCGGGTTCGCCCCCCATCGAAAGGGAACGTGTGCCCGTGAACCTTCGACGCCCCAGCGCCCGCTTCGCCCTCGCCGCCGCCGTGCTCGCCGTCGCAGGCTGCAAGCGCTCTCCTTCGGCGACCCAACACATCCGCAGCGGAAACAGCCAGCTCTCAGGCCTCGGCGAGGAGGTCGCGCCCGCGCTCGCCCGCGCGCCCACCGCGCCTCCGCCGCCCGCGGTGCCTGAGGCTCCCACGGGCTACCTCCAGGGCGCCGTGGGGGGAGGGGAGCAGGAGTCGCTCGGTCACGCGAGCCTCGCAAGGGCGCCTCGCGCGCTGCCCCATGGATTTCAAGCCCCCGCAGCGCCCGGCGTCGTCGCCGCGGCCCCGATGCCCACCGCGGAGCGCGGCGGCTCGGGCTACGGCCTCGGCGCGCCGACGGGGAGCTCCCTCACGCTCCCCACCATCGACCCCAACGGGCGCTTCGCCACCACGTATCGCCCCGGGCGCGGGCACCTCGCGGGCTTCGAGGCCTCGCTCGCGCGCGGAGCGCTCCCCGCCGACGCGCGCGAGCTCGTGGGCGACGTGGGCAGCCGCTACGCCCCCGAGATGCCCGCGCCCACCACGCAGGCCCTCGCGTGGCGCGTCGACCTCGAGCGCGCGGCGCTCCCTCCGTCGGGCGGGCCCACGCACCTTCGCATCGCGCTCCGATCGAGCGCGACGCCCGCCACGGCGCGGCCCCCCATGTCGCTGCACGTGGTGCTCGACGTGAGCAACTCGATGGCCGGCGACTCGATCGTCAACGCCCGCCGCGCCGCGCAGGAGCTCGTCGAGCGGCTCCAGCCGAACGATCACTTCTCCCTCGTGGCCTTCGGGGCCAACGCCACCGTGCGCGTGCCCGAAGGCCTCGTGGGGCCGCGCAAGCAAGAGATCCTCGACACCATCGCCAACCTCCAGCTCGAGGGCGGGACGAACATCTCCGCGGGCCTCGACCTGGGCTACGCCGAGGCCGCGCGCGGCCCGCAGGCGCCCGAGTGGGTGAAGCTCGTGATGCTCCTCTCCGACGGGCGCCCCAACGCGGGCGACACCGACGCCGAGGCCATCGGCGCGCGCGCGGCGCGGGCCTTTCAGACGGGCGTGCAGACGAGCTCCTTCGGCGTGGGCGACGACTACGACGGCAACCTCATGAGCGGCGTCGCCTCGCAGGGAGCGGGCGGGTACTACTACGTGCGCGACCCGCAGGGCATCGCGCAGGCGCTCACCACGGAGCTCGAGAGCCGCCTGCAGCCCGTCGCGCAGGCCGTCGAGGTGCGTGTGCGGCTGCGCCCCGACGTGCGCCTCACGCAGACCTACGGCGCGCACCGCCTCGACGTGGCCGAGGCCGCCCAGGTGCGCGCGCAGGAGCTCGCCGTCGACGACCAGACCGCCCGCCGCGACCACATCGCGCGCGACCGCGAGCGCGACAACGAGGGCGGCATGCGCTTCTTCATCCCGGGCTTCGCGCGCGACGACCAGCACGTGATCCTCCTCGGCCTCGGCGTGCCCGCGGGCGTCGGCCAGCGCCCCTTCGCCACCGTCGAACTCCGCTACAAAGACCGCCTCTCGCGGCGCAACGTCACCGACGAGTCGGCCCTGCGCGTGCGCTACGCCGACTCCGACGCGGCGAGCGCCGCCACCGCCGACCCGTCGGTGCTGCGCTCCGTGCACGGCTTCGACGCCGGCGAGACGATGGTGCGCGCGGCCCGCCTCGTGGGCGACGGTTCCTCGGCGCAGGCCTCGGCGCTGCTGTCCGAGCGCGCGTCGCTCCTGCGCGCCGCGAGCGACCTCCTGCACGAGCCCCGCCTCGGGGCCGACGCCTCGCGCGTCGATCGCCTCCGCAACCTCGTCGGCGGCAGCGGCGCCCTCAGCCAGCCGCTCGCCCTCGCGCTGCTGCTCAACACCTCGGGACAGGGGATGCTCCATTGAAACCGCACCGCGCCCTCGCGCTCGCCGCCGCCCTCGCGCTCCCCTCCGCGCTCGCCGCGCAGCCGCGCGCGCAACGCGTCTCGCTCTCGTTCACCGAGGCCGTGCGCGCCGTCGCCGTCGAGCCCGGCGGCGAGATCGTTCTCCGCGGCGCCGCGCGCTCGTCGCACGACGGGGCCGTCGTCGACGCGCTCACCACGCGCCCCGGCGCGACGGGCGTCGAGGGCGACGGCGAGCCCGTGCCCGGCGGCCTCTATGACGTCGAAGCGGGCGGCTGGCGCCTCGTGTCGCGCGACCTCCGCGGGCACGCGTACCGCCTCGCCGCGACGGGCAACCCCGGTGAGGCCTGCGTTGCGGCGGGCGTGGCGTCGCCGTGCCTCTCGCTGCGGCTCCTTCCGCTCGCGCAGTCGCGGCTCCTCGCCGTGGCCGACTTCGCGCGCACGCTCTCGGGCGAGGTGACGCTCGAGGTGCTCGACCCCGACGCGACGCCCGCGGCGCTGCCTCCCTTCGCGGCGCGCTCCGGAGCTCCCCTCGCGCTCGGAGGCCTCGCGCTGGCGGGCGCCCTCGCGGCGGCGCGGGCCCTCCGCAAGCGGTCCGCGGCGCCCGAGGTGAGGCTGCGCCGCACGGCCGCGAAGGTGCGCGCGAAGCTCGCCGCGGGCGACCCGGTGCACCGCGCGCTCGTCCCCTCGATCGAGGCGCTCGTCGCGCACGCCGACGCGCTCGCGGTGCTGCGCGACAGGCTGCGCGCGATGGTCGCCGCGGCCCACATCGACGAGCTCTCCGCGCGCCGCGACGAGCTCGCCGCGCAGGAGGCCGCGGGCGTCGTCGAGGCCGCGCGGGCGCGGGGCTTCGTCGACGAGCAGATCGCGCGCGTGACGACGCGGTCGCGCGAGGCCGAGCGGGCGTCGGCGCGCATCGCCGAGGTGCACGAGTACCTGAAAGCCCTTCTGCAACGGCTCGACGACGCGATGGGCACCGTGGCCAGCGCGCGCGACGCGTCGACGCGCGAGGCCCTCGCCGCGCTCGAGGCCGACCTGCAGGCCGCCCTCGACGGCGCCCGCGAGGCCGACGCCGCCGCGCGCGGAAGATAAAGTTCTCCGCCGACGTGGCGGTCCGTCGGCGGAACGGCAACGTTGGCCGCGCGAACGGCAACGTTGGCCGCGCGGCGTAGAAGAGCGTTGACGCGGGGCGGGCGTTTCGGATGTATTCGGCGGCGTACGGGCTCCGAAAATGTGCCAGAGGGAGCGATCCACCCTCGTAAAGGCACTATTCGGAGGGGAATTCGCGTCGCATCGGCACCGCCAGCCTCCCGAAAGCGGAGGCGCCGCCAGCGGGGGGGGAAACGCAAGTGAAGCTCTACAGCAATCTCTATTCGTATCGGGCGCGACGCTGCGTCGCGGTGGTTCGGCAGCTAGGCCTGCCGGTGGAAATCGTCGAGGTCGACCTCGGCAAGGGCGCCCATCATGCGCCTGCGTTCGCGGCGCTCAACCCCAACCGCAAGGTGCCGGTGCTGGTCGACGGCGACTTTACGCTGTGGGAGTCGCTGGCGATCACCCAGTACCTGGCCGACCAGCGCCCCGGCACCCTGCTGCCGGCGAGCCCCGCGGGCCGCGCCGACGTGACGCGCTGGCAAACGTGGACGGCCGTGCACTTCAACGCCGCGACGGACGTGTTTCTCCATGAGAACCTGGTGAAGTCCTTCTTCGGGCTCGGCCTCGCCGACGCGGCGCGCGTCGACGCCGCGCGACCCGCGGTGATCGCCGCCTACGATCTGCTCGAGGCCCACCTCGCAGGGCGCGAATTTCTCACCGGGCCTCTGCCGAGCCTGGCCGACCTCACCCTCTACCCCACGATCGAGATGGCCGCGTCGATCGGCCTTCCGTCGCTCGAGCAGCATCCGCGCCTCGCCGCGTGGGCGGCGCGCACCAGCGCACTGCCGGGGTTCAGCGCCGCTTGAGCCAGGCGCCGTCGATGCAACTGCCCTCCGTGCTCGTGGTGTCGTCGGACCCCGCGTGGCGCGCCGCGGCGGCGGCGCTGGTGCACGCGTGCGACGCGCCATGCATCGGGGCCGTCGAACCCGCCGCGCGCCTCGCCCCCGCCGGCGTGGTGCTCGTCGACAACCGCGACGCGATCACCGCCGACGGCGTGGTGCTCCGCGTCGGCGTCGACGAGCGCCGCGTGT
>CAISKJ010001372.1 GCA_903885885.1 uncultured delta proteobacterium | reverse complement strand
CGACGCGCGCCTGCCCCTCGTGGTGGCCCTCCACGGCCTCGGCGACTCGCCCGAGGCCTTCATCGGCTTCGTCACCGAGATGGGGCTGCGCGTGCGCGTGGCGGCGCCCGCGGGCCTCGATCGTTGGGGCGACGGCTACGCGTGGTTCCCCTCGCGCGCAGACACCGCGCCGAGCGCGTGGGCCGCGGGCATTCGCCGCGCCGCCGACGTGCTGGTGCCTGAGATCGCGCGCCTCGCCGCGCAGCATTCCACCTGCGGCCTGCCGGTGGTGACGGGCTTCTCGCAGGGCGGGATGCTCTCCTACGCGGTGGTCGCGCGGCCCGAGGCGCGGGTGTTCGCGGCGCTCCCCATCGGGGGATTGTTGCCGAGAGAACTCTGGCCCACGGCCCGCAGCGTCGGGGGCCTCCTGCCCGGGGTGTATGCCTTTCATGGCACCGCCGATGTGCGCGTGTCGCTCGCCGACGACCGCGCCACGAACGACGCCTTTCGCGCGGCGGGGCACCCCTCGGCGCTGCGCGAGTACCCCGGCGTCGCCCACACCATCGCCCGCGACGAGGCCGCCGACGTGCGCGCCAGGCTCGCCGAACTCATGCGCGGGCAGGGGTGCCCGGCCGAGTAGCGATCACTTTTCGTCTGCAAGGGTCTGTACATCGGGCGCCGATTCGATTACGCCTCCGCGCCACCATGGGAACCCCGCAAGACCCCCGCAATCGCCGTCGTGAGAAGCGTCGCCGCACCGCCAAAGAGGCGCGTCTGCGCGAGAAGAAGGCCCTCGTGGCCGCCGCCCCCGCAGCTCCCCAGTCGTAATCGCCTTATCTCATTGCGCGCGGGGCTTGTTTACCAACGGGCCCCGTCGCGCAACGAGCGCCATCACGCCGCGCACCACCGCGGGTGCCAGGCGCGTCATGAACACCCCGAAGCGCGCGTGCCGCGTGAGCACGAGCTCGGGTTGACGCCTCTCGATCGCGTCGGCGATGCGCCGCGCGGCCTCCTCCGTGGGCATCTGGAGCCATGAGGGCACCGGGTCGGCGTGGCCCTCGTGCACGCGGCCCTGGCGGTCGGTGCGGCGGATGTCGCTCACCACGAAGCCCGGCGCGATGTGCGTGACGGCCACCCCTTTGGGGGCGAGCTCGGCCCGCGCGCCGTCGCAGAACGCGCGCACGGCGAACTTGCTCATCGAGTACGCCGCGCCGCCGGGCTGCACGAGGTATCCCGACACGCTGCCCACGACGGCGAGCACGCCGCGCGTGGCGGTGAGGGCCGCGAACGACGCCTGCGCCGTGCGAATGACGCCGAACACGTTGGTTTCGAACTGGCGACGAAAGTCGTCGACGCCGAGGCGCTCGATGAACCCGTCGACGCCGAAGCCCGCGTTGGCGATCACCACGTCGACGCGCCCGAAGGCCGACTGCGCCTGCGCGACGGCGGCCTCGAGGTCGCCGTCGACGGTGACGTCGCCCGCCACCGCGAGGCTGCGACCCTCTTCGGCGCCGAGCTCGCGCGCGAGGGCCGCGATGCGCTCGACCCTGCGCGCGATGAGCACCGTGCGCGCCCCGCGGCGGGCGTACTCACGGGCCAGCGCCTCGCCGATGCCCGCGGAGGCTCCCGTGATCACAACCACCCTGTCATGTTTCATGTTCGCATGGCCCCTTCGTGCCGCCATCGAGCATCGCATGGCGCGCGCGGGGCTTCTCGCAAATTGACCCTCGCGGAGCGTTGCTGGTAGCGTCCGCCGCGATGAAAACGCGCATGTCTCGGCTCGTCGGGGCGACGGCCATCTCGCTCGCGTCGAGCTTTCTTTGCGCCGATGCGCACGCGCAAGACGCGCTGCCCAACGACACCGGCTTCGACCTTCACCTCTTTCGCCACGCGGTCGACTCGAAGGGGCAGTTTACCGTCAACGGCACCGACATCATCGGCTCGGGGATGAGCTCCTTCGGCCTCGTGGTCGACTGGGGCCGCGGGCTCGCGCGGCGCGCCACGCTGCTCCCCACGGACCCGATGATGATGACCTCGCAGGGGCCCAGCGACGTGCCCCTCGTGGCCAACATGTTCTCGGGCGTGCTGCACGCCAACGTGGGCATCGCCAACTGGCTCGTGGTCGGCCTGCAGCTCCCGGTGCACCTCGTGTCGGGCCCGGGCTCCACGGGCGACAACGCGGTGGGCCCCGTCGCGGGGTACAACCTCTCGCCCAATGGGCTCAGCTATCAGGGCTTCGGGTCGCTCACCGCGCACGTGAAGTTTCGCTTCCTGCGGGCCGAGCGCACGCACTTCGGGCTCGCGCTCCTGCTCCAGGCGGGCATTCCGCTGCAGAGCGGTCCGTCGAACTTCGCGGGCGACCCGGGCTTCATGCTCTGGCCCTCGCTCGCGGCCGAGTGGCGGCCCCACTGGCGCTTTCGTATGGACCTCAACCTCGGCTACCGCATGGGGTTTGGCACCGGCGCCGTGCTCGGCAACACCACGTACGCCAACCCCTTCACCATGGGCCTGGGCATGAGCGTGCGCGTGGCCAACGCGCTCGACCTCGTGGCCGAGGTGTACGGCGGCACGTACACCAACAACTTCTTCGCCCCCACCTCGACGCCCCTCGAGGCCATTGGCGGGTTGAAGATCTTCGTGGTGGCCAACTCGTACCTGATGATCGGCGCGGGTCGGCGCATCTTCGACGCCGACGCGGCGGCCAACGTGCGGGCCTTCGTGGGCTTCGTGTTCGAACCCTCGATCGGCGACCGCGACGGGGACGGCTACCGCGACGACGAAGACCAGTGCCCCGACCAGCCCGAAGACTTCGATCACTTCGACGATCAAGACGGGTGTCCCGACCCCGACAACGATCAAGATGGCATTCCCGACATCGACGATCAGTGTCCGCTGACGCCCGAAGACCGCGACGGCGAGCAGGATGAAGACGGCTGCCCCGACCGCGACAACAACGACCGCGACGGCGACGGCATCCTCGACGCGGTCGATCAGTGCCCCGATCAGCCCGAGGACCGCGACGAGTTTCAAGATCAAGACGGGTGCCCCGATCCCGACAACGATCAAGACGGCATCGTAGACCGCGAAGACCTCTGCCCCAACGACCCCGAAGACCGCGACGGCTTCGAAGACGACAACGGCTGCCCGGACCCCGACAACGACCACGATCGCATCCCCGACGTGCGCGACCGTTGCCCCAACGAGCCCGAGACGTACAACGGCACCGAGGACGACGACGGCTGCCCGGACCAGGGCATCGCCGTGATCGACGAGAACAACATTCGCATTCTGCAGGCGATCAACTTCGAGACCGACAGCGCGCAGATTCTGCCCGACAGCATTCCCATCGTGGAGGCCGTCGCGGCCACGCTGCGGGGCAACCCCCAGATCGGCCTCGTGCAGGTGCAGGGGCACGCCGACGAGCGCGGCAACGACGACCACAACCTGCAGCTCACGCGCGACCGCGCGGCCAGCGTGGTGCGGGCCCTCGTCGAGCGCGGCGTCGACCGCGGCCGGCTCCAGTCGGCGGGCTACGGCGAGCGCTGCCCGGTGCGGCCCGGCCACAACGAGGCGGCGTGGTCGCAGAACCGCCGCGTGATGTTTCTCATTCTGCGCACCAACAACGGCCCCACGGGCGTGCAGGTGGCCTGCCCCGCGGCCGAGGATCTCATTCCGCGCGAAGAAGAAAACCGCGAATGAGTCTGCCGTGATGGTGCGTTAAGCTCTCCCTTCACCGGTCAACTTACCTCATCGGCGAGATCAAGACACAACCCCTCAATGGACCACGAAGCGCTCGTACAGGTCGCTGAACGTTGGCTCTCGACGTTGCAGCAAGATTTCAAAGACTACCTCCGCGTCGTGGCGGACGACCCCGACCTCGACGACCCGCTGCGGGCCGACGTGGTGACGGCGCTGCTGTACATTCTGGCCCCCGGCGACGTGGTGCCCGACTCGCACGGCGCGCTGGGCTACCTCGACGACGCCCTCGCCATGCGCGTGGCCCTCGACGACGTGCGCCAGAAGGCGCCCGCGCGCTACGAGGCCTATCGGGCGCGCATTCCCGAGATGCTCGAGACCATCGACGGTGACGAGAGCGACCTCGCGGTGTTTCGCGAGGCCCTCGGCGACGTGTACGAGCCCTTCAAGGCTCGCGTGTATTCGCCCGACCGCAACGAGGTGAAGGGCAAGCGCGCGAAGGACCTCATCGACGACCCCGATGGGGCGCACTGGCTCAACGAAGAGGTGCTCGTGGCGGCCCTCAAGATGGACTTCAAGCCCGCTGTGCTTCAGTCGGCCGCGCGCAAGGCTGCGACCGTGATCCCGATCTTTCAAGCGAAGCTGCGGCGCTGACCCGCGCGGCGTGCGGCCGGCGCCCTCGCGTGCGGGGGGGCGTCGGTCAGCGCACCGTCATGGTGTTGAGCAGGGCCTCTTCGTCGGGCGACGTGAGCGAGATCACGTCGGCGCCGAGGAGCCATCGCTTCGCCGTGCGCACGCGAAACTCGACCTCGTCGGCGCCCGCGAGCTCGACCGCGAAATCGACGGGCACGTCGTGCCACTGCGCGTCGGGGAACATCTCGGGCAGGAGCTCTTGCGAGGCGATGAGCACGCCGCCCTTGGCGAGCACGTCGACGGTGCCGATGGGCTCGTCGCGCGAGATCGACGCCTCGGCGCGGAGGCGAAAATTGACCCGATAGCGGGCGGGGAAGAGGCGAATGAACGGACCGAAGACCACGAAGCCGGGGGCGCGCGGGTCGGAGGCGCGCACCACGCGGGCGCGGCCGTCGCTCGCGTCGGGGTCGCCCTCGACGCAGTTGGGGAACTCGGTCTGCTCGGTGCCTTCGACCTCGTAGCGCCTGCGGGCGAAGAGGTCGCGCAGGGCGTCGCGGTTGTGCGACGTGTCGCCGTGACGGAGGAGGAGCACGGCGCCGTCTTGCCACGCGGCGGCGCTCCACCCCTGGCGGAAGAGGGCGCGGATGGTCTCGTCGCGGGTGCCGGGCTCGAGGGGCCACGCGGGGCGCTGCAGGTCGACCAGGGCGGCGTCGACCTTCTGCACGCCGTGGGGAAACACGTTGCTCCACACGCGGTTGGAGAGGCGCGGGCCGAGGAAGGTGGTGACGCTCACGGTGGCGTTGGGCGACACGCGGGCCACGAGGCGATCGACGCCGGCGACGTGGGGCGTCACCGCGTGGCGATCGCTCACGTGGGTGCGCGCCCACACGCTCGCGGGGTGCAGCCCGAGGAGCACCACGGCGCCCGCGACGACCATGCCCGCGAGGCCCTGCTGGGTGCGCGCGGGGCGGGCGCTCGCGGCGACCAGCGTGGCCGCGCCGTAGGCCGCGGCGAAGAACACCCCGGGGTGCTGAATGGCGCTGTAGTGATAGCGCAGCGAGACGATCTCGGGGTTGTCGCTCAAGAGGATGATGCCGAGGGGCGCGAGGAGCGCGAAGCGCCAGCGGGCCATGAAGGGGAGGAACCCCAGGGGCATCATGAAGTTGAGGAGCGT
>CAISKJ010001371.1 GCA_903885885.1 uncultured delta proteobacterium | reverse complement strand
CGGCCGCCGCGGGCGCCGGCGGCTCTACGGACTTGCGCGCGGGCCAGAGGTTGATCTCGCGGGTCATCACGCTGCGCACGGCGTCCCAGGTCTTGTTACCCCGGTTGGGCGCGAGATTCTTCGGCAGCGCGTCGATGGGAAAATTAGGACGATCGACCCACTGCGCCAGCGCGTCGACCAGGATGCGCTGCCGCTCCGGCGAGGCGAGGGCGAAGAGGTTCTTGAGCGACCGAAACACCTTCTCTTGCGAGGGCGACGGGGGGGCGTCGGGCTTCGTCTCGAGCACGGCCTCGACCAGCATGGCCATGTGCGCGACGCTCTGCGCGAAGCGCGGCTCGTCGATGGGCGTGTCGAGCAGCTCTTGCTGCAGCACGCCCCACACGGCCAGCATGAGGGCCTCGCCGCGCATGCCGTCGGCCTCGGGCAGCGCCGCGAGCAGCGTGGCCGCGGGCGAGTCGGGGCTCTCGTCGCGAATGCGCTTGAGCACGCCCGTCACGTGGAGCGACGGGTTGGTGCGCAGCGCCGGGCTCTGCCCCGTGATGTCGGCCGCGCGGTGCTGCCCCGTCGTCTGGCTCGGCGCGCCGGTGAGGTTCGGCGACGAGTTGCGGCTCATCGTCGAGGGCGCGGTCATCGTCGCGGCGCGCGGCGGCGGCGGCGGCGCCACGTCTTCGAGCACGCCGCGCTCCACGAGGTCGGTCATCGCGTCGCGGAGGAGGGCGCGCACGTCGTCCATCGACTGCACGCGGTCGGCGGGCGAGCGCGTGAGCATCGCGTGCACGAGGGCCTCGAGGGCCGTGCCCGCGAGCTCGGGGCGCAGCGACGAGAGCGGGTCGGGCGTGCCCGTGAGGTGGTTCGAAAGCATCATCAGGTCGCCGCTGGCGGTGTACGGCAGGCGACCCGCGATGGAGGCGTAGAACATCACCCCCAGCGAGTAGATGTCGGCCTGCGGGCCCACGGCGCCGAAGCTCCGGTCGATCTGCTCGGGGCTCATGTACGCCGGCGTGCCCACCACCATGCCCGCGTGCGTGAGCTTGTCGCCCTCGTCGCTGTCGCGCAGGTGGGCGATGCCGAAGTCGAGCACCTTCACCTTCTCGCCGCGGCCCGGGTCGTCGAGCACCATCACGTTGTCGGGCTTGAGGTCGCGGTGCACGATGCCCATGCGGTGCGCGGCGGCCATGGCGTCGCAGATCTGGTCGGCCAGCGCGGCGAAGCGCGCGAGCGGGAGGCGCCGCACCTCCTTGAGCATCGCCGCGTAGGAGATGCCCTCGAGGTACTCCATCACGAGGTAGATGCCGAGCTCGTCGTGGATGCCGAAGTCGGTGACGAACACCGTGTTCTCGTGGCGCAGGCGGCTGCACGCGACGGCCTCGCGGCGAAAGCGCTCGGCCACGGTCTCGTCGTGCGAAAACTGCGGGTGGAGCACCTTCACCGCGTAGGGGGTGCCCAGCGACACGTGCTCGGCGAGGTACACCGAGCCCATGCCGCCGCGGCCGAGCAGGCCGACGAGCTTGAGGTTGCCCACCGTGCGGCCGACGTTGCGGTCAATCTTGGTGGGCTTCAGCTCGGCGCCGCAGCGCCCGCATCGGGTGGCCGTCGCAAGCACCGGGGTGTTGCACTGTGGGCAGGTTGCACTCATCGCGCGCGAAGATAGACGAAAGCAGCGCGCCCGTGCACTCCGTTACCGGTTCAACGTGACCCGGAGCCGACCGCCCTGCGTCACGGTGATGTGCCGTTTCAGGGCGGTCTACCCTCCGCAGGGTGTTGCCGTCGCGATCCGCGCGGTGCTCAGGCGTCGGGCGCGTCGTCGACGTCACCCGCGGGCGCGTCGCTGGCGGGCGCATCGCTGGCGGGCGCATCGGCGGCGTCGCGCACGTCGCTGGCGGGCGCATCGGCGGCGTCGCGCACGTCGCTCGCGTCGCTCGCATCACCCGCGTCGCGCGCGTCG
>CAISKJ010001370.1 GCA_903885885.1 uncultured delta proteobacterium | reverse complement strand
CTGCGCGCCCAGCTCGACCCGCACTTTCTCTTCAACACCCTCTACGCCATCGCCGAGTGGTGCCGCGAAGACGCCCGCGTCGCCGAGCGCGCCACGCTCGACCTCGCGGCCCTGCTCCGCGCCGTGTTCGACGCGCTCCAGTGTCCGGTGTGGCCCCTCGCCCGCGAGCTCGCGCTCCTCGAGCGCCTCGGCGCCCTCTACGCCACACGCGACGCCAGCCGTTACCGCGTTCGCTTCACCGTCGACGGCGCCCTCACGGGCCGCGCCGTGCCGCCCCTCGCGCTCCTGCCGCTCTTCGAAAACGCCATCAAACACGGCCCCTCCGCGGGCCACGGGGGCGAGGTGGCGCTGCGCGTCGCGGCCCGCGGCGACGACGCCGTGGTCACCATCACCAACCCGGGCCCCTACCGCGGGCGGCGCGAGGGCGGCCACGGCCTCGCGAGCGTAGAGCGGCGCCTCGCGCTCGCGTATGGTGACGACGTGCAGCCCGTGATCACCACCGCGAACGGCGCCACCACCGTCACCGTGGCGCTGCCCCCCGCGCCCCGCCACGGCGCCGCCCCGTGAGCCCCCTCCGCGTGCTCATCGCTGACGACGAGGAGATGGCCCGGCGACGCCTGCGGCGCCTCCTCGCCGAGCGCGACGACGTCGTCGTGGTGGCCGAGTGCGCCTCGGGCGACGCGGCGCTCTCGGTGCTCGAGACGCTCGACGTCGACGTGGCCGTGCTCGACGTGCAGATGCCCGGCCTGTCGGGCCTCGACCTCTCGCAGTCGGCGGCCGAGCTGGGCGTCGAGGTGATCCTCGCCACCGCGCATCGCGAGCACGCGCTCGCCGCCTACGAGCGCGGCGTGATCGACTACGTGCTCAAGCCCGTAGAGCCCGATCGCCTCGCCGTCGCCATCGACCGCGCCCGTACGCGCGTCGCGAAGCAGCATGAGACGATCGTCACACCTACCACGGCACCGCTCGACCGTCTGGCCATCCCCGTAAACGGCGACGTGCGCCTCTTCGACCCGGCGCGGGTGGTCTTCGCGATGCTCGTCGACGCGCTCGTGCGCCTGCGCGTCGACGACGACCTCGTGTGGACGGAGCTCAGCCTCCAGACCCTCGAGGCGCGCCTCGCGCCCTACGGCCTGCTGCGCGTGCACCGCCGCGCGCTGCTCAACCTCGCCTACGTCGACCGGTTGCGGCCCCTCAGCACCGGCGGCTACGTGGCCATGACGCGCCACGGCGACGAGGTGCCCGTCTCGCGGCAAGAGGCCCGCCGCCTGCGCCAGCGCCTCGGGCTCTGACGACCCTTCAGTTCCCGTCGCGACCGCTCCGTGCGTCGCCGCGACCGCCCGTGGAGGCGACGCGGGCGACCCGTGCGACGCGCGCGAACGCTCCCCGCGCACCCTCGCAAGGAGTCGTTCACGATGCCGCGCAAGCTCCCCTGGTTTCGGCTGCTCTTCGCCCTCCTCACGCTGCCCTTCTTCCTCTGGCCGGGCCTGCTGCTCGTGCGCGACCTGCGCGACCCGGCGCTCCGCGGCGCGGGCATTCCGCAGCGGGCGCGCGAGCTCCACGCGTCGCTCTCGCCGCGCATCGCGACGTGGGCCCGCGCGCGCATCGCCGCGCGCCGCGCCGAGGCGGCGGCCCTCCACGACGTGCCCACCACCGAGTGGCCGATGTTCACCGCGGTGTTCTATCTCATGGCCACCGAGTCGCTCGTCGTCGACTGGGAGTCGCACGGCCGCCGCGGCCCCTCGCCCGCCGTCGAGGGCGCCGCCGCCGTCGCCGCGGCGAGGGCCCTGCTGGTCGATCCGTCGCACCACAGCTGGGTGCGCCGCCACTGGGGCGACGACTACCTGCACGACCGCAACGTGTTCTTTCGGGGGCTCATCATCGCCGGGCTCGCGAGCTACGAGCGCATCACGCGCGACGGCACCGCGCTGCCCGTCCTGCGCGACCAGGTCGAGACGCTGAGCGCCGCCCTCGACGCCTCGCCCCTCGGCGTGCTCGAAGACTACCCCCGCGAGACCTACCCCATCGACGTGCTCGCCACGATCGCCTTCATGCAGCGCGCCGACGCCGTGCTCGGCACCGACCACCCGGCCTTCTTCGCGCGCTCGCGCCGCGGCTTCACGGGCCCCATGGCCGACGACCTCGGGCTCGTCCCCTTTCGCATGGACCTCCCGAGCGGCGCCCACGTGCAGCCCTCGCGGGGCATCGGCACGTCGTGGATCCTCACCTTCGTGCCCGACCTCTACGGCCTCGACACCGCGCGCGACTGGTACGGCCGCTACGAGCGCGGCTTCTACCAGCGCCGCGGCTGGGCCGAGGGCTTTCGCGAGTACGCGCGGGGGCGCGATGCCGACGAGTACAGCTTCGAAATCGACGCGGGCCCCGTGGTCGCGGGCTTCGGCACCGCGGCCAACGCCTTCGGCATCGCGGCGGCGCGGCGCAACGGTCGCTTCGACCACGCGTACGCCCTCGCCGCCGAGCTCGCCGCCGCGTCGTGGACGCTCCCCGGCGGCACGCTGCTCTTTCCCCGCCTCGCCTCCCACGCGGCCGACGCGCCGTACCTGGGCGAGGCCGCGAGCATGTTCTTTCTGACCGTTCAGCCCGCGCCGGGCGTGGCCATCGTGCAGGGCGGCGGCGTGCCGGGCCTCGCGTACATCGGCCTCGCGCTCTTCTTCGGCGTGCCGCTCCTCGCGTGGCGCAGCGCCCTGCGCGCGATGCGCAACGCGAAGCCCCGTGCAACAACCGCCACCGCCACCGCCCCGCAGCACGCCCACGCGCTCTGAGCGCGCACCGACGCGCGGCCCAAGCAGCCTCCGACCCCGCGGGCCCCTGCGTTCTTGGATGGGCTTGAAAAGAAGCACATTTGTGTCACCCGCGAGACCGCGGGGCGCGGGGCGTCCGTCTCGGGGCGCGGTTCACACCACAACCGCCACGGAGCCACCGCGCATGTCACGCCATTCGTCCTCGCTCGCCCTCGCCCTCGCCCTCGTCGCAAGCCCCGCCGCCGCCTCCGCGGGCGTCGTGCGCATCACGTCGTCGATCGACCGCGTGACGGTGTTCACCAGCGCCGCGAGCATTCACCGCACGGCCCGCGCGCGCGTGCCGCGGGGTGAGCACCAGCTCGTGTTCGCGGGCCTCCCCGCGGGCCTCTCCGACGAGTCGGTGCGCGTAGGCGGCTTCGGTCCCGGCGCCGTCGCCGAGGCCGTCACCATTCGCACCGGCACCCTGGGCGAGCTCAACGAGCCCGAGCTCAACCGCGCGACCGCCGAGCTCGCCGCCCTCCAGCACCGCCGCGCGGCCGCCGTCGAGGCGCTGGGCGCGCACCCCACGCCCGAGGCCACGCGCCTGCGCGACGAGCTCGACGCCTCCCTCGCAGCCGCCACCCAGCGCGTGGCGCAGCTCCGCGCCGCCGCATCGGTGCCCGCGAAGTTCGTCACCGTCGAGGTCACGACGGAGCGCGAGGGCGACCTCGACCTCTCGGTGGAGTACCTCGTGCCCGGGGCGGCGTCGTGGCAGCCCTCGTGCGCCGCGCGGCTCACGCCCGACGGCGCCCACGTGGCCCTCGACGTGCTCGCAGCCGTGCAGCAGAACACACAAGAAGACTGGGTCGACGTGCGCATGTCGGTCTCGACCGTGATGCCCACGACGAGCCTCACGCTCCCGCACCTGGCCGAGCGCACCATCGAGCTCGAGCCCGAAGAAGAAGAGGTGGTGTTTCAACGCGTGGCGCGCGCGCGCCCCATGGCCGGCACGCCCGCGATGGCCGCCGACGAGCGCGTGGACGACTCCGTCGCGCGCCCGGGTCGAGCGCAGGCCCGCGAGCCCGTGCGCGAGCGCGAGGGCCTCGTGCAGTCGAACCTCCTCTCGGCGCGCCTCGAGATCCCCACGACGGTGACGGTGCGCGCCGGGGCCGCCCCGCGGCGCGTGCTCGCCGCGCGCGCGACGCTCGCCACCACGCTCGAACACCTCACGGCGCCGCGCGAGTCGAACGCGGTGTTCCTCGTGGCGAGGGCGCGCAACGCGCAGCAGTTTCCGCTCCTGCCGGGCAACGTGGCCCTCTTCATCGGCGGTGACTATGTGGGCACCACGGCGCTCGCGGGCGTGCCCGTCGAAGAGGAGTTCTCGCTCCCCTTCGGCGTCGACTCGGGGGTCACCGTCGATCGCACCCTCGCCGATCGCCGCGTGGCCCGCGTGGCGGGCCGCGACGAGGTGACCACCCGCTATGACTACCGTCTTAGCAACCACCGGGACCGCCCCGTGGACGTGGTGGTGCTCGACCACCTGCCCGTGTCGCGCTCGCAGGGTCTCACGGTGCAGACCACGCCCGCCACGCGGAGCTTCTCGCCGCGCCGCGAGGGCGACGCCCCCGGCGTCGTGCGCTGGAACCACCACCTCGCCCCCGCCGCGTCGGAGCGCTGGGCCCTCGGCGTGATCGTGCGCTCGCCGCCGCGGCGCACCGTCAACGGCGAGCTCGACTGAGACCGATCGCGGCGAGGCGTTGTACTCTGCGCGCGGGTGATCTGCGACGCCCGTCGGGTGTGATGGGCGGCACAAGCGCTACGAAGACGCCGCTCTTGGAGCGCCTCGGTCTGCGGTACATGGAGCGCTCGGCGGGCGCACCCGTGGAGGCCGACGACGCGGTGCACGTGCTCAACGCCCGCGAGCGCGCGGCCCTGCGGCGCATCGAGCGCGGGGCGGTGCTGCGCGCGGCG
>CAISKJ010001369.1 GCA_903885885.1 uncultured delta proteobacterium | reverse complement strand
GCGATGCGGTGGCGCAGCGCGAAGAGGCCCGCCGCGGCCGCGAAGGCGCCGAGGGAGGTGAGCGCGGCGAGGGCGCTGCGCGCGCGCGACGACGGGGGCGGCGCGGCGAACGGGGCGACCCACGCGGGGCCCTGCTCGCGCCACGAGACCGCGAGGCCGCGGGCGGCGAGGGCGAGGAAGGGGAGCGTCCACACGGGGGCGAAGGGGAGGTGCTGGTGGGCGCCGCCGAGCCACGCGAGCACGTCGGCGTACACGTTGGCGCCGAAGCCCAGGTACGACGAGTCGAAGTGCTGTGACTGGTAGCCCGCGAAGACGGCGAAGGGCACGAAGGCCGCGAAGGGCACGGCGAAGTAGAGCGCCCACGCGGGCAGGTCGCGCGCGCCGCGGCGGCCGCGGAGGGCGATCACGACGAACTCGGCGAAGACGTGCACCGCGCCGAAGTAGTGCGTGAGGGCCGTGGCGACGGTGACGACGAGCCACGCGGGGGCGATCCACCGGGCGCGGTCGCCGCGGGCCATGCGCACGAGGAGCCACGTGGAGAGCGTGCCGAAGAGCGCGAGCAGCTCGTACATCCGCGCCTCGCGCGAGAAGTAGACGAGCAGCGGAAAGGCCGCGGTGAGCAGCGCCCCCCACGCGGCCGCGCGGCGCCCCGCGAGCTCGCGCCCCAGGAGGTACGTGGCGGGGATGAGCAGCGCGCCCGCGAGCGCGCTGAGCCCGCGCACGGCGGCCTCGGAGAGGCCGAACACCTGCGTCCACGCGAGGGCGCTGAGGTAGTAGACGGGCGGGTGCTGGTCGTAGAAGGCCGTGCGCGCCACGACGCCGACGACGTTGCGCGGCGTCACGCCGTAGATGCGCGTGGCGTAGAGCTCGTCGTAGTAGAAGCTCAGCCCGCCGAGGGCGTGGGCGCGCAGCGCGAGGCCGAGGGCGATCGCGGCGGTGAGCATCGCGTGGGCGCGCGACCGCTCGGCGGGGGTGTCGGCGTCGGGGGGCGACATGGGCGACGCGACGCTATCACGCAGGCTGCGCGTTCGAGCGGGCGTCGCCGTGCCCGGCGTCGCGCAGGGCGCCCTCGACGACGTCGAAGAGGGCGCGCTGCGAGTGCTCGAGCGAGAAGATGTGGTTGGTGTCGGGCGCGACGGTGAGGTCGAAGCCGCGGGCGCGCCACGCGGCGGGGTCGGCGCCGAGCTCGGCGGCGCCGAAGTAGCTCTGGAAGGTCGTGTCGTAGGTCGAGCTGTTGAGGAAGCGCACGCGCTGCCCCGCCGCGATGACGGCGCGGAACGCGGCCGCGATGCGGTCGTTGCGCACCTCGCCGCGGGCGGCCTCGCGCTCGCCGACGGCGTCGTCGTGGGCCTCGGCGGCGCGGGGCGCGGCGACGTCGATGGGCGGCCCGAGCGCGCGGTCGACGAGGGCGCGCGCGGGCGGCGGGAGCCACGCGAGCACCGCGTCGGCGCGCACGCGGGCCTTCACGCGCAGCGCCTCGGCGAAGAGGCGCGGGTTGCTCTCGCCGCGGGCGAAGCGGCGCCACGCGTCGACGTCGAGGAGCTTCTTCGCGTAGAGCACGAGCACCGTGTCGGCCTCGGCGGGGCGCGCGCGAATGAGGGCCTCGGGGTGCTCCTCGAGGTAGCGCTGCCGCGCCGCCGACGAGATGGTGACGGGCAGGTCGATGAGCACGTGGCCCCACACCGCGCGGCCGAGACCGGGGCCCGCGAAGAGGGCCGACACCGCGCCGCCGCAGAGGCCGCCGAGCACGACGGGGCGCGGGCCGAGCTCGGCGAGCGCGAAGGCGACGGCGGCGGCGACGTCGTCGCTGAGGCCGCCCGTCTGCACGAAGCCGTAGAAATCCATGACGAACTGGCCGTGGCGGCGCTCGCCGTCGGAGTCGCCGAGGCCGTTGAAATCGAAGCGCAGCACGGGGCACCCGAGGGCCGCGGCGCGCCGCGCGATGGCCACGTTCATGCGCCACGCGCCCTGGCGCACCTTCTGCCCCGCGGAGAGCCACAGGAGCAGCGGGGCGCCCGCCGTGAGGCCCTCGGGCCGGTGAAGAATGCCTTGCAGCTCGACGCCTTGCGGGTTGTTGAAGCGGACGACGGTCTCCATGGCGGGTCAGCGCTCCATCCAGGCGAGGACCGCGCGGCACACCTCGTCGGCGCGCGTGATGTGAACCTTGCCCTCGCTGAAGAGGGCGTGCGGCTCGACGGCGCGGTCGGCCTTCGCTCTCGCACCGAGGGCTGCGACGAGGCTGAGGTGCTCGCGCGGCTCGCGCGCCGTGGCGGTGCGCGCGACGTCGACCACGAGGGTCGGCGGCCCTTCGCCCGCGAGGTCGCGCGCGAGGTCGATGCCGCGGATGCCGCGGTACTGCGCCGCCGTGAGGTGATACCCGAAGAGGTTCACGGTGCCGCCGGCCTCGAGCTGGGCGATGAGGCCCTCGCGCGTGACGCCGACGCGGCGGTTGAGCACCATCTCGGCGGCGAGGTTGGCCAGCAGGAGCTCCATCACGTAGGCCTCGCCGCGCACGACGGGCTGCACGAGCGCGACGCCCGCGGCCTCGAGCGCCTGCGCCGCGAGGGCCG
>CAISKJ010001368.1 GCA_903885885.1 uncultured delta proteobacterium | reverse complement strand
TCTCCGCGCGACGCTCCAGCCCGCGGCGGGGGCGTCGCCCGCGTGGCACGCGCCGCAGCGCGCGTCGAGCACGGGGCGCACGTCGAGCTCCCAGTCGGGCGCGTGCACCGCCGCCTCGCGCACCTCGCCGCAGCCCGCGACGGCCATCGCGAGCGAGCCGGTCACGGCCGCGAGGGGGCTGCGCAGCGCGCGCATCGTCTTCACGGCGCCGCGCCTCCGTCCGAAGGCCCGCGCACGTTGCCCGCGAGGGGGCCGTCGAGGTCGAGCTCGGTCACGCACGCGCGGGCTTGAAAGCTCCCCTCGACGCAGCCCTCGACGCCGGGCCCGAAGCACGCGCGCACGCGGCCCGTGATGAGCGCGGGGCTCACCGTCTCGACGCGCAGCGCGACGCTGCCGGGGCGACCCTGCCAGGCGCCCGAGGCGCGCGTCTCCCAGTGCGCGCTGACGGCCTCGTCGGGCGACGGCGACCCGCGCAGGTCGCCCGGCGCCAGTGCCGTCACGCCGGCGAGGCGCAGCCACACGTGGCGCGCGTGCTCGGGCTCCGACGTGGCGCACAGGCGCGTGGCGCGCCCCTCGGAGAGAATCACGTCGACGCGCGCGCGGCTCGCGCGGCGGTCGATGCGAAACCAGGCCTCGCGCAGGGCGAAGCGCGCGCCATCGACGGTGCCGGCGACGGCGGTCTCGGGCACGGTGGAGAGGTCCATCGAGGCCGCGGGCACGCTCGTCGGCGCGGCGGGAGCGGCCTTGCAGGCGCCTGCGCACAGCACGGCGACCAGGGCGAAGCGCCTCATGGCGACGCCTCCGCCGAGCCGCCGCGCATGCGCAGGCCGCCGAACTCGATGGGCACGGCCACCTTGAGCATCAGGGTGAGGAGCAATGCCCCCGCGGCCCACACGCCCGCGCACACGAGGGTCTCGTTGAGCGACGGGCTGTACTCGACGATCTCGCCGAGCGAGCTGGGGATGAAGCCCGGGATCACGTGGCCCATGCCCTTCTCGATCCACATGCCCACGATCGTGGCGCAGCACGCGGCGATGAGAACCCGGTGCCGCCGGTGCAGCGCGCCGATGGAGAACACCGCGGCGGAGAAGAGGTTGAGCGCGACGGCGAGCCAGGCGTAGGGCACGAGCTTCGCGTGGCCGTGGAGCCCGAAGAGCAGGTACCGCAGCGGCGCCGCGTGCAGCGAACCCCCGTAGAACTCGGTGAACACCTCGGCGCCGAAGAGGAACAGGTTGGCCCACACGGCGCCCGTCACGATGTTGCGCAGGAGCGCGAGGGTCTCGTCGCGCACGGGCACCTTCATGCGGCTGCGCAGCACGTTGAGCACCAGGATGAGCATCGCGGGGCCCGAGCCGAAGGCCGAGGCGACCACGCGCGGCGCGAGCACGGCGGCGTGCCAGTGCGAGCGCCCCGAGAGTCCGCAGTAGAGAAACGCCGCCACGACGTGGATCGAGATGGCCCACACGATCGCGCCCGCCAGCACGGGGAAGTACTTCTTGCCGTTGAGGGGCCTGCCCCGAAAGCGCGCGAGCAGGGTGTACGTGGCGAGGTAGAAATTGAGCAGCAGGTAGCCGTTGAGGACCACCACGTCCCACGACAGCATCGAGATGGGGAAGTTGAAGCGCCCGATCATCGGGATGAGGTGCCACGCGCGCTCCGGGCGGCCGATGTCGACCACCACGAAGAGCATCCCCATGGTGAGGGACGCGATGGCCATCACCTGGCCCACGATCACGAGCTCGCCCAGGGCCTTGTCGCGCCGCAGGTAGCTCAGCGCCACGAGCACGAGGGCCCCCGACGCGAGGCCCACGGTGAACGAGAAGTTGGCGATGTAGGCGCCCCACGGCACCTGGTCGGTCATCGCGGTGACGGCCATGCCCTCGCGGAGTTGGTGCACCCACGCGAGGCCGCCGAGCGCGAGGAGCACGCCCAGAAAGGCGAGCCAGCGGTAGTACGCCGCACTTCCCCGCGTGACCTCACCGACCGAGGCGCGCGCGAATGCGACCACCTCTTTCACTCGCTTCATGAGCATGGCGGCGCCCTCACGTCGCTCCCCCTCAATCGAAGAAGTAATAGAAGCGCGGCGCCGTGCCGGCCTCTTCGTGGAGCACGTACACGCGCTTGTGATCGATCACCTGGCGAACCTCGCTCTCGGGGTCGAGCAGGTTGCCGAACTTGCGCGCGCCCGTCGGGCACGCCTCCAGGCACGCCGGGTACTCGCCGCGGCGCACGCGGTGGAGGCAGAAGGTGCACTTCTCGACCACGCCCGCGGGCCGCGCGCGGTTCGAGAGGTACCCCTGGTCGGGGTTGATCTCCGACGGGCGAATGTCGGCCTCGGAGAAGTTGAAGCGCCGCGCGAAGTACGGGCACGCGGCCTCGCAGTAGCGGCAGCCGATGCACCAGTTGTAGTCGACCACGGTGATGCCGTCGGGCTCCGTCCAGGTCGCCCCCACGGGGCAGGCCTTTACGCACGGCGCGTCGCGGCACTGGTGGCACTGCACGGGCATGTAGAAGTGCCCCGGCGCGGGCACGGGGCCCTCGTAGCGGCTGTCCGAGCGCTCCACGTCGATGGAGCCCGACTCCATCTGCAGCACCTTGATGTAGTGAACCTCGGGGTCGCGCGAGGTGTTGTTCTCCGCCGCGCACGCGTACTCGCAGCGGCGGCACCCCACGCAGGCCGAGAGGTTGAGCGCGTAGCCGTACTCCACGCCGCGCATCGGGGCGGGGTCGGAGATGTGCACGCGCAGCCCGCGGCGCCGGCGAACCTCGTCCTCGAGGCGGGCGAAGATGGCCCGCTTGTCGTCGTCGGTGAGGCGCTTGTAGTGCTGCTGAAAGTACTCCTCCCACACGGCGCCGTGGTTGCCGCAGCCCGTGGCGACGGCGGCCGCGGCGACGGTGGCCGTGGCGAGAAAGTTTCGGCGCGTCACCTGCGCGCGCTCGAGCGCGGCGGCGAGCTCGGGGTCTTCGTTGCAGCTCATGAGTGACTCGCTCCCGGCGGGTGCGCGCGGTCGTGGGCGGGCGGGGGCAGCGGGTCGAACATCGGCCGCTGGGGTGTGTGCGGGTCGTGGCACGCGGGGCAGCTGCGGCGCAGTCGCTCGCCCGCCCACGAGCCGCTCTGGGCGCCGTGGATGCCGCGGTCCCAGTCGCGCAGCTTCTCGGCGTGGCACTGGCCGCACACGCGGTACGCCTCGTCGAACGACACGTGCTCGCCCGTGATGAGCCGCAGGTGGTCGAGGTCCGCCGAGTCGTGGCAGAAGCTGCACGCGCGAATCGTCGGCCCGTGGTTGAGCACGCGGCCGGTGTGAAACTCGCGCATCGCGCGGGGCGTCGGGTCCGGCGCGCGCCGCGCGTGGCAGCGCTCCATGCACGGGTACGTGGCGATCTGCGCGGCGCGCGCGAGCACCGTCACGCTCCCCGCGTCGGGGGCGGGGCGCATCGCGCGGGGCTTGTCGCCGCACGCGCCCGCGAGCGCGGCGAGCAGGGCGCAAGCGGTGATTCGTGCCGAGGGGGCCATCGCGTCGATCTGCCCTGCTCAGCGCACCGGCGGGTGCGCCGACGAGACCGCGAAGAGGCGCCCGGGCCCGTGGCAGGCCCCGCACGACTCGACCCCCGACGCCGTCGTGTTGATCTCCGCGTGGGCGAGCGACTCGGGGCCGTCGTGGCAGCCCGTGCACGCGCGCGCGCTCGCCGTCGTGGTGGTGCCGTCGGCGTGGCACGCCGAGCAGTTGGTGAGCGACTGCGGGAAGCGCACCCGCGAGAAGTTGATGGGGCTCGCGCCGAAGCCGTAGACCACGAAGGGCGTGCCCAGCGCCACGCTGGGGAGGTTGGCGCCCATGTGAATGCGGTGCACGAGCTGGGCGAGCTCGATGCTCACGGGCGCGCCCGCGGTCGAGGGGCGCTGCGCGGCGTCGGTGGCGCCGGCCGTGTGACACATGGAGCAGTACTCGGGGTTGTCGATGCGGTTGCGGCCGTGGAGGGCGAGCTCGTTGTGGCAGCTGTTGCAGCGCGCGATCTCGACGACCTGGCGCGGGCGCACCACGGGGCCGCCGCTCACCGAGCCGTAGAAGATCGGGTTCACGGCGCCGTGGCGAAAGGTGACCGCGGGCGTGGTGCCCATCGCGGGCACGAGCGTCTCGGTGCGCTGGGCCTCCATGCCGACGGCCCAGGTGCCCGTGGCGCTCGCGGGGAGCATCGCGGCGGCGGGGGCGACCCAGCGGTAGCGGCCGGCGCCGAGGTTGCTCATCGTGCCCACGGCGGTGGTGCCGATGGCGCTGTAGGCGCGCGGCGCGGGCGTAAAATCGGGCACCGTGGGGCCGTTGATGAGAAAGCTCAGCCGCGTGAGCGAGGTGAGGTCGGCGATGGGCGCGCCGGCCCGCGTGGCGAGGGTGAACTCCACCGTCGGGGCGCTGCCCGCGGTGAGGCCCGTGACGGCCGTGAGGGCCGCCGCGATGGACGGCGCGCCCTCGCGGCGCGCGGGCGGCGTGTGCTTGTCGCGGAT
>CAISKJ010001367.1 GCA_903885885.1 uncultured delta proteobacterium | reverse complement strand
GGTGGGGTTGGAGAGACTCTTTGTGTACACTATCGAATTAGAGGTATGTTGAAGATACCTTGTCCCTGAACTCGACTCTCTTGGCGGCGGACCGTTGTAGCGCCTGCGCATACCTGCTCGGCCCCGCCGGGCAGCGTGCTCTCGTCGCCGTACACCACGACGTAGACCCGGTCGCCGACGACGATCACGCTCCGGCCGCCGCCGCTGTTGGGACCTTCGAGCGAGGTGTAGAACTCCGCGCGTGGGTTGAGTGCGGCGAAGGTCGGCAGCGGATCGGTCATCGCGGCGGCGACCCTCGCACGCGGCGCGCGAGGCTGTCGACACCGCGCGCCGACTGCGAATCGCCGGCCCGATGCCGCACGTCTTGCTTGAAGACGTCCGGCTCAGGCGGGCTTCTTCTCGGGGGCCTTGCGCTGCGACACCGCCGGGCGCAGGGCGCCGAGCGGCGGCACCACCTCGTCGTGCACGCCCCAGAATACGAAAGCGGCTCCGCGGCGCGCCACGTCGTACACCGCCTGGAGCTCAGACCAGCCGCGGTAGATCTCCAGGAGCCACCTCGACGCCGCGTCGGAGCCCTTGTGCAACTCCTCGAGGATCTGCGCGGCGAGCTCCTCGGCGCGGACGGCGTGCTTCGGGTCGAAGCGACGCGCGTCCGCTTGTAGTACCGGGAGCCACGCCGGGTTGCGGTAGTAAGCCGCGAGGCGCGACAGGTCCGTCGCGAGGTCGAGGTAGCGCGGGCCCTGCACCGCGCGGATCGACACGAGGTCGGCGGCGACCGGATCGTCGGCCTTCTTGTCGTCGACGCAGTTGTACTCGATGACCTTGAACATCGTGCCGCGGACGTCGGTGGCCTCGTTCACGAGCGCGGGCGCGAGCGACACCGTCGCGCTCTGCGCGTCGGCGGTGAGATACTGCGAGCGCGCGTACCAGAGCGCCTTTCCCACCACCGGGAGCAACCGAACGGCCCCCGCGTCGAAGGGCCCCCCCGGCAGCGGAACCTTTCCGAGCGCGTCGAAGGCCGCGAGCGTGGCGGGCTCGGCGAGCGTCTTCGCGATCTGGATCACCCGCGCCGCCACGAACGCGATGTTGGCCCGCGGCGGCCCGAGCTCGACGCCGCCGCGCTGCTTCCACGCCTCCTTGCGCGCCGCATAGGCGGCCTCGGCCTCGCTCGGCGCGGGCGCCTCGGCGCCGCCCCCGTCGGCCTCGACGGGCGCCTTCGCCACCTCGGTCACGGCAACCCCCTGAGCCTTCTGCGAGCTGCTCTTCTTGCCCATGAAATGACCTCCAGTCATCGCCCAGTGTCTCCGAGCACCGCGACGATCGGCAAGGGTCATCGAGAGGGTGGGGCGGCGCATCTACCCGACGGTCGGAGTCATCGCAGCGGTGCGTTGAGCGAGCGTTCTGAGGGCTCCGGTCATCGCGAGGTGGCGATTCGCGACGTCACGATGACTGCGGGCGAGCGAAGCTTGCGTAGATGCGACGGGGCGATGACCACGAGCGAGCCAAGCGTGCGAGAACGCTGTCGGCCCATGGCGCGGGGCGATCGAAGATCGCGAAAACACTGCTCGCGGATGGGTCCGGGCGATGCTTGTACGGCCTGGGAGCGCGCGGTAGCGTCGCGCAATGCTGACGCGGCTGGTAGTGCGCGGCTTCAAGAACCTCGATATCGACGTCCGGTTCGGCCCCTTCACGTGCATCGCGGGTCCCAACGGCGTAGGCAAGTCGAACGTGTTCGATGCGATCGCGTTTCTCTCCGCGCTCGCAGGAAGGTCGCTCCTCGAGGCTGCGGTCGAGGTCCGTGGCGGAGCTGGGCGCATCGGAGATGTCCGCGGCATCTTTCGACGTGTCGGCTCGACCTACACCGACACCATCTCCTTGACCGCCGAGATGATCATTCCGCCCGTCGGGGAAGATCAGCTCGGACAGCTCGCCGAGGCGTCGATCACCTTCCTCCAATACGACCTCGTGCTGCGATACAGCGACGGGCATCCGACGCGCCCGCAGGGCGGGCTCCACGTGGAGGAAGAGAAGCTGACGCACATCAACCTCTCGGAGGCGAGGAGGCGCCTCGGGTTCGAGACGACGCCCGCGTTTCGCGACTCCTGCATCATCGGGCGGAGGACGACGCCGTACATCAGCACCCTGGAGGGGGCCGTGCTCCTCCACGCTGACTCGAAGGGGGGTAAGGTCGGTGGTGCGCCTCGCAAGGTGCGCGCGCAAGACCTCCCCCGCACGATGCTCTCGACCGCAGAGAACGCCGCGGAGCACCGGACAGCGACCCTCGCGCGTCGCGAGATGCTCTCCTGGACCCAGCTTCACCTCGAGCCCTCCGCGCTGCGCGCGCCCGACGATTTCACGGCGCCGCCCTCCATCGGACACAACGGAGCGCACCTCCCCGCGACGCTCTACCGCCTTGCGCGCGAGGGTGCGGCCAGCCCTTCGAGCGACGCGCCGGTCTATGCGCGCGTGGCGACGCGCCTGTCGGAGCTCGTCGAGCAGGTTCGATCGATCTCCGTCGACGTCGACGAGAAGCGGCAGCTTCTCAGCATCGTGGCCACCGACCATCGCGGGACGCCCCACCTCGCGAGCTCCCTGTCCGACGGGACGCTCCGCTTCCTCGCGCTGGCGGTGATGGCCGAAGAGGCGCATCCCCGCGCGATGCTCTGCCTCGAAGAGCCCGAGAACGGCATGCACCCGTCGCGCATCCCCGCGATGCTCAGCCTGCTCCAGGGCCTCGCGGTCGACCCGGAGCTCGCCGTCGCGGCGGAGGACAACCCCCTGCGACAGGTGATCATCAACACCCACTCGCCCTCGGTCGTCTCGCACGTGCCTGACGACGCCCTGCTCGTTGCGCGCCTCGTCCCCGACACGAAGCGCTCCGACGTCGCGCGCCTGCTCCCCCTGTCGAACACCTGGCGCTCCGACCTGCTGGGCGCCGCGGAGACCGTCTCGAAGGGAGAGCTCCTCGCCTATCTCGACCCGATCGGCCCACGCGCGGACGCCTCCCCGACGTCCGGGCAAACGCCTCCACGGAAGGTGCGGCGCGTAAAGGATCGGCCAGACCTCCAGCTCCTGATCCCGTTCAACGACGCGGCCGAGTGACGTGAAGCTTACGCTCATGTCCGACGGGTCGAGCGACCGGGCGCTCGTGCCCATTCTCAGGTGGCTCATCGACCTGCGCTCCTCCGCCCTGTTCGAGATCGCCTGGGCCGATCTTCGGCGGCTCCAGCGTGCGCCGAAGGGCCTCGCGGATCGTGTACGCGCGGCGGTCGACCTCCACCCGTGCGACCTCCTCGTCGTGCATCGAGACGCCGAGCGCGATGACATCGCGCAGCGAAGGCATGAGATCGCGAGCGCGACGTCGGGGCTGAGGCATGCGGTCGTCGCGGCGGTCCCCGTTCGCATGACCGAGGCGTGGCTGCTGTTCGATGAGGCTGCGATCCGGCGCGCCGCCGGCTGCCCCAACGGCACGATGCCCCTCGGGCTTCCACCGGTGAAAAAGGTCGAAGCCCTGCCCGACCCGAAGGAGCTTTTGTACGCCGCGATGCGGGAGGCCAGCGCCCTCAAGGGTCGCCGCCGGGCAGACTTCATCACCAACATCCACCGCGTCGCGGAGCTCATCGACGACTTCACGCCCCTTCTCGGGCTGTCTTCGTTCCAGGCCCTCGACGAGAGCCTGTGCGACGCGCTCGATCGTCTCGGCGTGCTGCTCCCCCCGCAGTCCACGCGATAGGCCCGTCGCCCTCCTCGCTGCTTTACAAGCGCACGAGGGGTCACTGAGAATGCGCGCCATGACGGTCCGTCGGCATCGCCCTACCGCGCTCGCGGCTACGCTCGCGCTCTCTCTGGTGGCGTCGTGCGCCGAGACCCCGCCCGCGGGCGGCGTCATCACCCCCGACGCGGCGGCGCCGCCCGACGTCGCCCCCGCCGATGTGCCCTCCCTCGACGCGCTCGACGCGACGACCGCGGGCTGCGCGCGCGACAACGACTGCGACGACGGCGTCACCTGCACCGTCGACACCTGCGCCGATGGTGTGTGCGCGCACCGGCCCGAGAACACCCGCTGCGACGACGGGCGCTTCTGCAACGGCCCCGAGCGCTGCGCCCCCGAGGCGCGCGGCTGCGTGCCCGGCGAGGCGCCCCGCTGCGACGACGGCGACGCGTGCACCGAAGACCGCTGCGACGACGGCGACAACGCGTGCCGCAGCACCACGCGGGACACCGACCGCGACGGCGACCCCGACATGGCCTGCGGCGGCACCGACTGCGACGACAACGACAGCTCGCGCAGCGGCGCCGCGCGCGAGGTGTGCAACGGCCGCGACGACAACTGCAACGGCATGGTCGACGAGGGCGCGCGGAGCGTGTGCGGCACCTGCGACTCGACGTGTCGGCAGGTGGCGAGCGGCGGCGCGATGGGCGCGGCCTTCGCCGAGGCGGGGCAGCGCGGCGTGGAGTTCGACACGGCGGCGGGCGGGCTCCTCGTGCGCGCCGAGAACCGCACGGGCGACTACCTCTGGGTGCCCAACACCAACGAGAGCACCCTGAGCAAGTGGGACGCGAACGCGTCGCGCGAGGTGGCGCGCTACCGCGTGGGCCTGCCCTCGGGCGAGTGCCGCGGGTGCTGCTGCTGGTGCGAGGGCTGCAACATGCCCAGCCGCGTGGCCGTCGACGGCTTCGGCGACGCGTACGTGGCCAACCGCGGGTTCTCGATGCAGGGCACCGTGTCGAAGATCGCAGCGGACATTCGCGACTGCGTCGACCGCAACATGAACGGGCGCATCGACACCTCGACGTCGGCCACACCCCTCGCGTGGAACGCCGACGAGTGCGTGCTCTGGACGCGCCCCGCCGACCGCGTCGGCGCCACGCTGCGCGCCCTCGCCGTCGACCGCGGCGACGCGATGAACCCCGCGGGCTACGTGTGGGTGGGCGGCTACGACTCGCGCGTGATGACCAAGCTCGACCCGCGCACGGGCAACGCGCTGCTCACGGTGCCCATCGCCATCAACCCGTACGGCGCGGTGGTCACCGCCGACGGGCGCCTCTGGGTGTCGTCGCTCAGCAGCGGGTCCCTCGTGTGGATCGACACGGCCACCAACGCCGTGGGCGGCACCATTCCGCTCCCCGTCGCGATGCGCACGGGCCGCTGCGCCAACTCCTACGGCGTCACCGCCGACGCGAGCGGTCGCATCTGGCTCGCGGGCTGGGACTGCCGCGACATTCTCGGCTACGACCCCGCCTCCAATCAGTGGACGCGCCTTGATTTCAGCCGCTTCGTCGCGGGCGACGGCACCGTCGGGCGCGGCATCACCCCCGACCGCGCGGGCAACATCTGGGTCGCCTTCGCGCGCGTGAGCGACCAGCAGTCGTCGATCGCGAACTTCCCCGCGTCGTCGTTCGCGCCGGGCGCCAACATCGCCGACTCGGTGGTGCGCACCGTCGCGATGCCCGCGGGCCACAACGGCCCCTCGGGCCTCGGCTTCGACCAGGGCGGCGCCCTGTGGCTCGCGCACCACTACACCTCGCAGCTCGTGCGGTACACCCCCGCCACGGGCATGGCGCAGAGCCTCACGGGCCCCGACCGGGTGTACACCTACAGCGACTTCACGGGCTCCGTGCGCCGCACGGTGATCGGCACGGGCACGTACACGCAAGACTACGACGCCGGCTGCGACAACCCCGTGTGGACGTCGCTCCAGTTCGACGCGTCGACGCCGGGCACCACGCAGCTCACCTTCTCGCTCGCGACGGCGCCCGCGATGGCCGACCTCGCGGCCTCGACGCCCCTCACCCTCGCCGTCGCGCCGCGCGACAGCTCGCCCGTCGACGTCACCGCCGCCCTCGCCCGCGCGATGGTCACGGGCCGACGCCACGCGCGCGTGACCGTGAGCTTTCAGACCACCTCGTCGCCCGTCGCCACGCCCGTGCTCCGCAGCATGAGCCTCACGTGGCACTGCCCCTACCGCACGCCCTGAGCGACGGAGCGCACGGCGCCCGCCGTCGCGCGTTGCCACAGCAGTCACCGCCCGTGACAGCGGCCGCGACGCCGCACGCGCGCTTCTGCGCCGCGCCCCGCGCGACGACCGGGTGGCACGTTCGCTGCGGAGGCGCGTGCCGAAGAAAGGTACGTTGCCGCCATGGAGAGCACGCAGCCCCACACCACCCCGCAGCCCAACGGCCGCAGCGCGCCGCTCGGTCGCCTGCGCGCGCGCCGTCGCCCGTGGTGGATCGTCGCGGTCGTCGCCCTCGTCGCCCTCGTGGGCGCGGGCGTCGTCGCGGCCCGACGCAAGGGCGCCGCGCCGGGGCCCCGCTACCTCACCGGGACGATCACCCGCGGCGACCTCGTCGAGACCATTCGCGCCACGGGCACGGTGCAGCCCGTGCTCGAGGTGCAGGTGGGCGCGCAGATCAGCGGGCGGATTACCAGCGTCGCCGTCGACTTCAACAGCCGCGTGCGCCGCGGCGACCTCCTCGCCGAGATCGACGCCACGCCGTACCGCGCGCAGGCGGCGCAGGTGCGCGCCTCGCTGGCCTCGGCGCGGGCCGTGCTCGCCCAGCGCCGGGCCGACTTCACCCTGTCG
>CAISKJ010001366.1 GCA_903885885.1 uncultured delta proteobacterium | reverse complement strand
CGGCCAACGCGGCACGCGCCTCGGCCTCGGTCCACTGCTTCCATCGTTGCTTCGCGGAACGTCTCGTCATCGTTGCCTCCGTACGCTCGCGTAGAACGAGCCCACGAGGCACGACAGACTCCGCTCACAGAGGGGTTACGATGCGCTCGACGCGAGCGACGTGAGCGACGCCGACGATGCGCTCGACGCGAGCGACGCTGACGATGTGCTCGATGTGCTTGATGTGCTCGACGTGAACACGCGCCTCGACACGGGCGCGATCGACACCGGTTCGATCGATACGGGCTATTTCGAAACGGGCGCACCGACCGGCGCATGCGGCGGCAACGGCCAGGCGTGCTGCGTCGGCGGCGCATGCAACGGCGTTCGCGTGTGCCTCGCGCGCGTGGGCCTCGCGCCCGCCTGCGCCGACTGTGGCGGCAACGGCCAGCCCTGCTGCGCCTACGGGGTGTGCGACACCGGGCGGGCCTGCGTCACGCGCGTGGGCCTCGCGCCCGCCTGCGCCGACTGCGGCGGCAACGGCCAGCCCTGCTGCGCCTACGGGCGCTGCGACGGCGATCGCGTGTGCCTCGCGCGCGTCGCCCTCGCGCCCGCCTGCGCCGACTGCGGCGGCAACGGCCAGCCCTGCTGCGCCTACGGGCGCTGCGACACCGGGCGCGTGTGCACGCCCGTCGTCGGCGACCCGACCGCGCGCTGCCGCTGAGCGGCCGTCAGAACGCGCCGCCCAGGCCCGCCCAGGCGCCGCCGCTCACCGGCAGCGCGACCGCGCGAAACCCCTGTGTAGAAGTCGTTCCGCGCACCGCGACGACCACCGCCGCGACGCCCGCGGCGACGGCGCCGACGGCCATCACGTCGGCCGCGATGGAGAGCGCGTGACCCCTGCGCACGAGCGCGTCGACCTCGGGGTCGCTCGCCGCGCGCGAGAGAAAGTCGGTGTGGTTCTGCAGCGCGAGCACGCCCGTAATCGACGCGCCCAGCGCGAGCGCTCCGCCCGTCGCGATCGCGGCCCACAGCCACGGTCTGCCTGAGGGCGCGACGACGACCGCGGGCGCCAGCACGGGCGTCACAACAGGCGCTGCGACGGGCGTCACTGTGGGCGTCACCACGGGCTCCGCGACGAGCGCGAGGCGCACCGCGCGGGTGTCGCCCGAGGCGACGGTGACCTCGACGCGCAGCGCGACGCGGCCCGGCGCGGTGGCGTCGAGGGTGTGCGCGCCGGGGCCCACGAGCGCCTCGTTGGTCGCGAGGGGGCGGCCGTCGAGGGTCACCGTCGCCTCGGGCGGATCGCGCTGCACGCGCAGCCGCGCCACCAGGGCCTCGAGCTCGCGCAGGGCCCGCTCGGCGTCGCGGCGCTGGCGCGCGTGGGTGTGCTCCCGCGCGGTGAGAAAGCGGCGCAGCGCGTCGATGGCCTCGGCGTACTCGTGCAGGCTCTGGTGCGTGGCGGCGAGGTTGAAGAGCAGCGACGGGCGCTGCGAGAGGTCGTACGCGCGCTGAAACTCGGCGAGTGCGCCGCGCGCGTCGCCCGCTTCGAAGAGGGCGATGCCGCGGTCGAAGCGCGCGCGGGCCTCGGCGTCGGGGTCGGTCTGCGCGCCCGCGACGGGGGCCGCGAGGAGCGCGCCGACGCACACCGCGAGCGAGGCGAGGGGGCATCGCACGGTCAGTTGCATTGCGACCTGCATACGCCCGCGCAGCATCGCGGCGCGCCGCTGGGGCAGTCGACGTTGCACGCGCCGCAGTGGCGCGGGTTGGTGAGGAGGTCGACGCACATCGAGCCGCAGGCGCTCATGGGCGCGCGGCAGGTGGCGCCGGGGCACGTGCCCGCCGTGCAGCGCGCCGGCGAGACGCACACGCGCGCGCACGCCCCGCAGTGGGCGGCGCTCGTCGTGAGGTCGGTCTCGCAGCCGTCGGAGGCGACGCCGTTGCAGTCGCCGAAGCCCGCGGGGCACACCACGTCGGGGGGCGCGCCGTCGGCGCGCGCGTTCGTCGCGGCGTCGTCGCCGGGGCGCAGCTGCGTGCGGTCGTAGTCGAGCGCGAGCGAGCACCCGAGCGACGCGCACGCGACGAAGAGGAGCACCGGTCGCATGGGCGCGACTGTAACGCCGTCGGGGCGGGTTCTCCGCGCGTTACGTTGTGGATTGTGTGCGCAGCGGGGGCTCACCTGCCGAGGGGGAGCGGCGCGACTTGTCGTCTTCGGCGGGCTTCGCGGCGTTGCGCTTGCGGCGCGTGCGCGTCTCCCGCAGCTGCTGCTCGGCGAGCGCGCCGCGGCGCTGCCTTGGGAGGGTGATGCGCGTCAGTTCGAACTTCCTCGACGGTGCTCCTGTTGGGGGCGCAGCGCCAATGCGCCGCAGTACAAACCAGGCGTAACGGCCTGGTGCGGGGAGCGAGCGTCGCGGACGTTCACGCGCGGTGAGGGCGCACGCGCGCACCGTCGCCGCCGCGTCTCACCGATGGCGGTACACGCGCGTGGTGGTAAACGGAAAGATCCGTCGCATGTCGCGCAGCCGCATGAGCGCCCACGGGCGCGTGTGCGAGCGGCCGTTCTTGGTGAACACCACGTCGCCCGCCACGTGGTTGGCCATGTGCACGAGGTCGCCGGTGCTCGTGTTGCGCAGCACGTACAGGTCGCCGAGGCGGCGCTCGTCGTCGGTGACCTCGGTGTATGCGCTGGCGAGGTAGTCCTCGGCGCGGCTCACGTCGGGCACGTCGAGGGTGGGCGCGGCGCCCGCGAAGAAGCGCGTCGACGACCAGTAGCAGTCGTACTCGGGGGCGCTCGTCGCGGGGTACTGCCCGAGGCGCGCGCGCGCCATCGCCGGGAGCAGCGAGCGCACCGGGAGCGATCCGCCGCGCGCGGCGGTGAGCGCGGCGCGCACCTCGGCCTCGACGTTGCCCACGCTCCAGTAGCGCACCATGGGCTCGAGGTCGCCGTCGGCGGGCACGCGCAGCGAGGCGTCGAGCGTGTAGCGCGCGTAGAGGGTGGTCACGGCCTCGAGGCGCTCGGCGTCGGTCGCGAGCTGGTTGCACAGCCAGCTCAGGTCGGAGAAGGCGTAGGAGCCGTCGAGCGTCCACGTGGCGCGGCCGATGAGCGCGCGGACGCGAGGGTTTACGTGGGCCATGGCGGTCCACGGGCCGATCTCGACGGGGCGCAGCGCCGAGAGGGCGTGGAGGCGGTTCTCCTTCGCGCGCGCGAGCTCGGTGTAGAGCGCGTTGCGCGTCACGCGCGAGAGCGACCCGATGAGCTCCGCGTCGGGCGTCACGATGCAACCCGACGCGTCGCAGCGCGAGAGCGAGCGCGACCGCTCGACCTGCGCGGCGTCGACCCCCGACGCCGCGAGCACCGACGTCACCGCGTCGTGGGTGAGGCCGCGAAACACCCACGGCTCCTGCGTGCGCAGGCACTCCGACGCCGACACGTAGCGCGCCGGAAGAAGTATCTCGGTGTAGCGCGCGTCGAGCTCGCCCGGGCGCGCGGGGCCCGTCGGTCGGTGCAGCGGCGCGGCGTCGTCTTCGCGCGTGAGCGCTCCCGCCGCCACGCCGCGCGGATCGCGCGCGCGCCACAGCGCCAGCGCGACCACGCTCGCCACGCAGAGCGCCGCGAACATCCACGCCGCGCGCCCGCGAGGCGCCGGTGCGGGCGGCGTTGCGCGAGGCTCGGGCGTCGTGCTCGGCGGAGGCGCCGCGCTGCCGCGCGTACGTCGTCGCTTGCGATCGGTCTTCGAAGAAGAAGCCATCAATCTCTCTGCGCGCCCTGCGCGCTACGCGAACCTAATGGACTCTTCGCGTCGACGGGATATGTCACGTTGGTCGCACGTGCGCACGCCGTGATGCACAGCCACGCCTGCGGGAAATACCTGTGTGCAAGGCCTTGCGCCGTGTACGAGCGCGATCGCGGCGCGGTGACTCCGCCCGCGTGTGCAGCGCGCGGGAGAGCGCGTCGCATTGCCCCGCCGCAGCGCGCACAGCCCGTACAGTGCGCCGCGCGATGGGCGTCAGTTGTTGAGGGCGCCGTTGCAGATCCACGCGCGAATGGTGTCGATCTGCGCGGCGGGGAGCGCGCCGCCGGTGACGGGCATCTGCGTGCCCGAGCACAGGCCCACGCCGGTGAGCTTGTTGATGAGGTAGCTCGTCGACGCCGAGCCTCGCACCACGAGAACGCGCGACGTGGTGCACCCCGACGCGGCCACGCCGACGAGCGCCGCGTACGACGACCCCGCGGTGAGCGCCATGCCCGCCGAGGGGCGCGGCCCGCCGTGGCACCCGGTGGTGCAGCTCGCGGTGAAGATGGGCTGCACCTGCGCGGCGAAGCTCACCGAGGGGCCGCACCCGGCGCAGGCGCCCGCGGTGCAGGTCTGCCCCGACGGGCACGCGCGGCCGCAGGCGCCGCAGTTCGACGCGTCGGTCTGCGTGTTGACGCAGCTCCCGGAGCACAGCGTGGTGCCGCTCGCGCACGACGAGACGCACGCGCCCGCCGTACACGTCTGCCCCGCCGTGCACGCGCGGCCGCAGGCGCCGCAGTTGGCCGTGTCGGTCTGCGCGTTCACGCAGGTGCTCCCGCAGGCCGTGAGGCCCGCGCTGCACGCGCACGCGCCCGCCGCGCACACCTGCGTCGCGGTGCACGCGCGGCCGCAGGCGCCGCAGTTCGACGCGTCGGTCTGCGTGTTGACGCAGCTCCCGGAGCACAGGGTGGTGCCGCTCGCGCAGGTGCTTGTGCACGCGCCCGCGGAGCACGTCTGCCCCGTGGTGCACGCGCGCCCGCACGCGCCGCAGTTCGACGGGTCGGTCGCCGTCGCCACGTGCACGCTCAACTTCGCCAACTGCGACGCCAACCCGGCCAACGGCTGCGAGGTGAACACCTCGACCAGCGTGAGCAACTGCGGCGCCTGCAACAACGTGTGCACCTTCACCAACGCGACGGCCACCTGCACCGGCGGCAACTGCGCCATCGGCACCTGCAACACGGGCTACGGCAACTGCAACGGCCGCAACTTCGACGGCTGCGAGGCGGCGCTCAACACCACGCTCAACTGCGGCGCCTGCGGCACCCGCTGCGGCGCGGGCCAGGTGTGCTCCGGCGGCGCCTGCGTGAGCACCTGCGCCACGGGCACCACCTACTGCATCGGCAGCGGCACCTGCGCGGCGCTCGCCACCGACGTCAACAACTGCGGCACCTGCAACAACGTGTGCCCGACGCGCACCAACGCCACGCGCACCTGCACCGCGGGCGTGTGCGGCGGCACGTGCAACACGGGCTTCGGCAACTGCGACGGCAACGCGGGCAACGGCTGCGAGACCAACATCACCACGAGCGCCACCCACTGCGGCGCCTGCGGCACCCGCTGCGGCGCGGGCCAGGT